>NZ_JARESQ010000018.1:0-172084 GCF_046028085.1 Paraburkholderia sp. RL17-380-BIE-A | reverse complement strand
ACCGGCGCGCACTTCCTCGGACATCTGCCACACGCCCGTGCCGGAGCCGATGTTCTTGCCGCGAAAGCGGCCGTTCAACATCGGTCCGCCGGAAACCGCCAGTGCGGGTAGATTGCACGAAGCCGCGCCCATCAGCAGGGCCGGCGTGGTCTTGTCACAGCCGACCAGCAGGATCACGCCGTCCATCGGATTGCCGCGAATCGACTCCTCGACATCCATGGAAGCGAGGTTGCGAAACAGCATTGCGGTGGGCCGCAGATTCGATTCGCCGAGCGACATCACCGGGAATTCCAGCGGCAGGCCGCCCGCTTCATGCACGCCTTTCTTCACGTACTCCGCCAGCTCACGAAAGTGCGCATTGCAAGGCGTCAGTTCGGACCACGTATTACAGATGCCGATGACCGGACGTCCGTCGAATTCGTCGTGCGGAATGCCCTGGTTCTTCATCCATGAACGGTGTATGAAACTATCCTTGTCGTTTCTGCCGAACCAGCTTTGCGAGCGGAGTTTGCGCATGTCGTCTCCCTATCCATTTGTTGGGTGCCGTTTGATATTCAGTTAGCTGCTTATTGTCTCGGGCGGAATTTGCCGTCGCGATTCAATGCGTCAAGCTCGCGCTGTGTCGAGATGAGCAGCCAGGTCATCGCGGCATGCGCCTCGGTGGGCTGATGCCGGCGAATCGCTTCAAAGACGTTCCGGTGCAGTTGCAAGGATTCCTTAGGGGACGCCGCGTACTGACCCGTCACGCGGATCTCGGCGGCAAGCGCAGCTCCGATTGTCACGATCAGCTGCCGCAAAACCCAGTTCCCCGTTGCGTCGATGATTGAGGTGTGGAACGCCAGATCCGCAATCCGCCAACCAGGACCCCGCGTTCCTTCGGCCTCGGCCTCCATTGAAGCGAGTGCGGCTCCGATCCGTTCGAGATCCCGATCGTTCGCGCGTTGTGCGGCGAGTTCCGCGGCACGCGGTTCAATCAGCAGGCGTACCTCGATGAGGGACTGGAAAAAGTCGACGTCCGTAGCATATGTAATGGCCGCGTCGAGTACGGTCGGGTCCAGCAGATTCCAGTTGCTGCGTGGCAGCACGCTGGCCCCCTTGCGTCGACGCACTTCGATCAGGCCGAGGGACTGCAGCTTTTGCATGGCTTCACGGGCTGCAGTGCGGCTGACCCCTCGCGCCTGGGCCAGATCGATCTCGTTCGGTAGGGAGGCGCCCGGCGCGTGCCGCCCTGACACGATGGCCTCGATCATTTCCGTCACGATCGGCTCATGAAGCTTCAGCATCTTCTTTCCATGCTAGATATGTATTACATATCCTGGCACAAAATGGCGAACCGTTCAAATTGACCTTGGTTATGCCACTATTTGGCATTTAATTGACATACATATTCAGGCCGAAAGGTGGGGTTTGATATCGCCGATGGCAGCGCATCGGACTTGGGCAAAGGATAGGCGGACGTGCAGTGACCAGTGTCGAATGACAGCCGCCAGCGTGGTTCGGTGTTTGAATCGCGAGGGATGGATAATCCGGCGAGGACGGCGAGTCCTTCTTATCGAGCGTCGTCCCGAGGGCGCCTGCGGTTAGCTAGCGACGGCAGTGCTCATCCACCGCCGCGCTTTGCCAAAATTCATGCTGGCCGCGATGCTTCGCGCGCAGCCTGCTCACCGGCCCGTGTTTAAACGTCTTTAGTGTCGAATACGAGAAGCTCGACACCGGCTTGTGCGAAATTGGCCAGATCGCCCGCTGTCGCTCTACCTTCAGGTGAACTGAGTGCCTGTTGCAGGGATTCCATCGAATCAAAACTCAGGATTGCCGCGAGATGATACGGGGAGCCGCCTTGCGGGGTCGCGACCGGCCCGGTACTCACTTCGTAGCGCTGAAGTCCGGATATCGTCTTGGCCAGAGGCACATGTTTCGAGAAGTAGTGTGCGTCGAACGCCTCGGTGTTTGACGGCGTCTTGTATAGCGCGACGAGCTTTGCCATGGTCATGTCTCCTTGTGCACCCGGCAAGATCGGTGCACGGCGGAATGAGCGTCTCGCGCTTCAACCCGCCGGCGGCCGGGATCGTGTCAGACTGATACGGAGTCGGGTGTACAACCACTTTACCCGGTCGAGAAATGCAGCTTGGATTCTACGCCGGCTGTGAATTCGCATCGAAGCTTTCACGTGTCTTCGCATTGATGACCCGCCTCAGATCGTCCCAAACAACGCCCTCGGTCGATCCTTCAGCGTTCCAGCCAGCAAGCGCAACGCACTAACGAGCTGATCGCGGCTCGACGCGCAAGCAAGGTTGATCCGCACACCGTGCTCGATCTCCGAGCGATCCACCGCGAACGCCGAAGAAGGCATCACCACCACCCCGCGCGCCTTTGCATTGGCGGCGAAATCATCGGCGCGCCAGGGCGGCGGCAACTTGAGCCAGACGAACATGCACGCCGGATCGGAGCGCAGTAACGCCTGCGGCAACAACTCCCGTGCGAGCGCGTGGCGCGCGCGAATCTCGGCGAGTTGCGCGTCCATGATGTGGCGCGCAGTGCCGTCCTCGATCCAGATCGACGCGATCAGCATCGACATTGGCGCAGGCATCCAGGCGGTCGTGCGCACGGCCTCCGCGCACAGCGCCGAACTGTCCGGCGGACTCGACAGGTAGCCGAGCCGCAGCCCAGGCGCGAGAATCTTCGAGGTCGCCGCGATATGGAAGGTCAGTTCCGGACAAAGACTTGCGATCGTCGGCAAACGCTGCGATACCAGCGGCCCATACACGTCATCCTCGATGATCGCGACGCCGTGCCGGCGAGCGATATCCACGAGCGCCATGCGGCGTTCGAGACTCATTGTCGTGACAGTCGGATTCTGCAGATTGGGCACCGTGAAGATCGCCTTCACGGGCATGCGCCGGCACGCGGCGTCGACTTCATCGGTCAGCAGTCCATCGCCGTCGCTCGGAATGCCGACGATCTCGAACTGAAACACGGGCGCGAGCGCTTTCAACCCATAGTAGGTGAGGCGGTCGGCGAGGATCACACCGTCCGTGCCGATCAGGCTGTTCAGCACCGCATACAAACCGTGCTGCGCGCCGCTCGTCACGACCACCTGGCCGGCATCCGGCGTGAAGCCGGGCGCGGCCATCCAGCGGGCGCCAGCGGCGCGCGCCCATTCGGGGCCCTGCGGCGGCTGGTATTCCTGCAATTGCGCAAAGCGCGGATCGCGCGGTAACTCGGCCAACGTGCGTGCCAGACACGCGAGAAATTCGCCCGTCGCCGGCCGGTTCACGGTGAGGTCGATCAAGCCATTGCTCGCCGATTGCGCGGATTGCGCCGGTTCGACACTCGGCATCGCCCCGCCCGTCACGAGCGACCCGCGCCGTTTGCTGCCGATCACCAGCCCGCGCAACTGCAATTCCTTGTACGCGCGCGACACCGTCGAAACGTTGATGCCCAGATCAGTCGCCAGTTGCCGCTGCGGCGGCAGTCGGCTGCCGGGCGGATAGATGCCGCTGCGGATGTCCTTCTCGATCGAACTGGACACCTCAATGTAAGTCGAGCGCTTCGCCGGATCCGGCGTGCCGTTGGCGGCGCGGGTTGCGTCTTTGCCAGAAGCCATAAGATCAACTGTCTCCATACAAACTGGCTTTGTCCGCAATTGTGCGGAGGTGTGGCGATTCTATACCACGCCCGTGCGACTGCGAGGCTTCCGCGAGTTTCCCGCTGAACCGCCGGCAGGTGGCGAAGAGCATGCCTGGGACCCTCCAGGGAAAATGCTATGACCACACAATATGTTTTTTGATTGCACACAAAAATTTATTGTGTGATTCTAGATGCCAGAGTTTGTCTGGTGGCGGACATGCAGCAACGACGCCGGGCAGTGCCCAGGAATCTGTCAGCGGGAGTGTTGCAATGCGCGTTTTGTCTTCGTGGCTGTCGTATGCGATGGAAGGGCGCAAGTAATGTCGGAGATCGCTATTGTCGGAGCGGGATTCATCGGCCTCGCCAGCGCGGCGTCGTTGATGCGCGACGGGCATCGGGTCACGCTGTTCGATCCGTCCGGCGTCGGACAGGGCGCGTCGTTCGGCAACGCGGGAACGTTTGCTCACTACGCGTGCATTCCGGTGAACAACCCGTCTGTGTTCCGCGACTTGCCGCGCTACCTGTTTTCTGGCGAGAGTCCATTCAGGCTGCGCTATCAGTATCTGCCGCACCTCGTGCCATGGCTCGCGCGCTTCATGATGAGTTCGCTGCCGCGCAATTACAAGGCCAGTGCCGGCGCACTCGCTGCATTGCTCGCGCAAGCGCAGGAGAGTTACGCGCCGTTGCTGGCAAACGCCGGCCTGGCACGTTTTGTACGGCGGCGCGAGTGTCTCTATCTCTATTCGAGCGCGGCGTCGTTCGACGCGGCGAGCCCCGCACTCGGTTTGCGTAAGCAACTCGGCGTCGCCTTCGACGTGCTGGGCGCCAACGACATTCGCACGCTCGAACCGTCGCTGGCGCCGATATTCGAGCGCGGCGTGCTGTTCAGCGACAGTTGGCATTTCTCCGATCCGCAAGGCTTCCTGCAAACGCTTTACGAGCAGCTCGTGGCGCAAGGGCTGACGCTGCAGCGATCGACGGTCAGCGCGGTGCAGCCTGCGGCCGATGGCGCGAGTGTGACAGCCGACGGCGTTACGCGGCGCTTTAGCCATGTGATCGTCGCGACGGGCGCGCGTTCTGCGCAGTTTGCGCGGCAATGCGGCGACAGCGTGCCGCTCGACACCGAGCGTGGCTATCACGTGCGTTATCCGGGCGCGCAGCAACTGATTTCACGGCCGGTCGGCTGGGCCGAGCGAGGCTTTTACATGACGCCGATGAGCGACGGTATCCGCGTCGCAGGAACGGTCGAACTGGGCGGCTTTAGCGACTCGCGCAACCGCTCGCTGATCGACTTGCTGACGTTTTCATCCAGACGCGCGTTGCCCGCGCTCACTACGCCCGACAGCAGTTGGCTCGGATTTCGCCCGACCTTGCCGGACGGCGTGCCGGTGCTCGCGCGTTCACGCGCGAGCGAACGCGTGATCTATGCATTCGGTCACCAGCATCTCGGGGTGACACTCGCCGGCATAAGCGCGCGCATCGTTGCGGATCTGGTCGCACGGCGCGCGCCTGCGCTCGATCTCGCGCCGTACGCGGCGACGCGTTTCGGCGCTGGGCGAAAGGCATAACGGCGAACATCGTGGCACCAGGTTTCAGTTTCATCCACCTCCACGTAGGACGGTTTCGACGCGTCGCGCATCGAGCCGCTCATTCGACATAACGCGCGACGTAACAACTCGCAAGGAGCGCATCATGAATCGCCGCAATTGGCTGTTGAGTTTTACCGTTTGTCTGATCGGTGCGCACGCACCGTTCGCGTGGGCAGCCGACCCTGAAGTCGTCAGGATCGGTTTTGTCGGACCGTTGACGGGTCCCGTTGCACGCGTGGGGAAAGACCTGCAGTACGGCGCGCAACTGGCGCTCGATGAAGAAAACGCGCGGCATCCCACTGTCGACGGTAAGCCGGTGAAATTTGTGCTCGACGTGCAGGACGACCAGGCCGATCCGCGCGTGGCGATTCAGGTGGCACAGAAGCTGGTCGACGACGGCGTGGTCGGCGTGATCGGCCATTACAACTCGGGTTGCAGCATTCCGGCCTCGACGGTTTATCACCAGGCGAACGTCGCGATGATTACGCCCGGTTCGACCAATCCGCAATTGACCAAACAGGGCTACAAGAACGTGTTTCGCACGATGGGCCACGACGGTATCGGCGGCGTGGTGGCGGGGCACTTCGTGGTCGAGCAGATGAAGGCGAAGCGCATCGGCATCATCGACGACCGCACGGCGTTCGGACAAGGACTGGCGGATGCGTTCGAAAAAGGCGCGAAAGAAGCGAATGGCAACATCGTCGATCGCGAGTTCACCAACGACAAGGCGGTCGATTTCCGCGCCGTCCTTACGACGCTGAAGAGTAAGAATGTCGATCTGATTTTCTTCGGCGGCCTGGATGAACAGGGGGCGATGCTGATCAAACAGATGCGCTCGCTCGGCATGACGGCTCAACTGTTCGGCGCGGGCGCGTTGAAGAGCAATGCGTTCCTGCAGATCGCGGGTACGGCGGGCGACGGCACGCAGGATCTGGAGCCGGGCCCCGCGCTCGACAAGCTGCCGGCGGCCGTGGAGTTCGGCAAGCGCTACAAGGCGCGCTTCAATCAGGACGTGGAACTGTATGCGCCGTTCGCGTACGACGCAGCGCTCGCCATGCTCAAGGCGATCCACACGGCGAACTCACTGGACCGCGCGAAGATCGTCGATAGTCTGTCCAAGGTCAGCGTCACGGGCGTGACGGGACAGATCACGTTCGACCCTTACGGCGATCTGATCAAGCCGCCGTACACGCTGTTTCAGGTTCAGCAGGGTCAGTGGAAGAGTATGAAGACGGTTGGAGGGAGCGGCGCCTGATTTTCGCGAGCACGGCGTCCATGCGCAACGTAGGGTCATCACTATCCGGGCAGAAGCATCGCGTAGACTCGGCGCGAAACAACTTTGCTCCATGGATCCAGGATGACCCTGTTACGGCAGTCGATCGAAACTTACCTTCTTGCGAAGGACGGCAACCGCCCGCATCTCATGTCCCGCGCATTCGCTGCCGATGCGGAGCTCGTGATGGAGGTCAAGACTGACGAGATATCGTTTCCTTCAACGGTGAAAGGCCTGAAGGGCATATCGGAGACGCTGGTAAGTCAGTTCGCGCAACGTTACGAAAATATCTATACCTTTTGCATGGAGGTTCCGCCGGACCACGCGAGCGCATTTAGTTGCAAGTGGCTCGTTTGCATGACGGAAAAAGTTTCGGGCGCAGTGCGTTTGGGTTTCGGGAGCTACGCATGGTTGAGTCGAGATGATTCTGGACTGGTTGCGAAGCTTGAAATCACCATTGAAGAGATGAAAACGCTGCCAGGTGAACTCGGAGATTCGATCCTGGGATGGGTAAGCTCACTTCCTTATCCATGGTGTCCACTCGATCTGCTGGTGCGAAGCGCCCCGAACATCCGGGCAGTTGAGGAGGTTGCGAGGAATCTTGCGCGTAGCCAGTAAAGAAGATCAGAGGGTGATGCGATAGTCCACTAACGGCCAGGTGAAGGGCGTGGTCATTGACCGCCTGGATGAGTACTTCGGAGAGCGGCCGTGCCGGATGCTTCGGCATGGGCCGCTCGCGTTGGATCCTCGCGAGACCGGTCAAAATCCGTGGTTGCGCTCACAACCGATCGCGCACGCGATCGTGCCGACAGCGCCAATCACGCCTACGCCGATGCCCAATCCAGCCCCTAATCCAAACGTTTCGAGCGTAGTCGAGCAACCTTGCAATCCGCTGGTTCCCGCGAGCGCGGCGATCAACAGCAGCCACCTCACATTTGCTCCTGATACCGGGATCTGGCGTACGCGACGATTCATGTTCTGGTTTCCTTTCTTGTCCCACTCTTAATATCAAAACGACAAAGCAGCCTTGCTGCGCATGTTAGAGCTCGAGTCCCGGTTGCCAAAACGGGATTAGATAGCCTTAAGGCGAAGCGCTTACTAAAGCTTTCTTGCCGGGTTGATATCTGCCTGTCAGCGCAAAGGCATGATGTGTTCTTCAAAGGGCGCGGATCGCGATTCTGACCCGCGCCCGACCTCCTGCGCTACTGCGGCAGCGCGTACGCGATCACATAATCGCCAAGCTTGGTGCCGAACGACCCGTGGCCACCCGCGGCGATCAGGATGTACTGACGGCCGTCGATCGAATAGCTCATCGGCGTGGCCTGGCCGCCCGCGGGCAGACGCGCGCGCCAGACTTCCTTGCCGTTGTTGACATCGAACCCGCGGATATAGTTGTCCGCGGTCGCACCGATGAACGCGACGCCGCCCGCCGTCACGATCGGCCCGCCGAGCATCGGCATGCCCATCTTGAACGGCAGCGGAATCGGCGAACTGTCGCGCACTGTGCCGATGCGCTTCTTCCACACGATCTCGTTGGTCTTCAGATCGATCGCCGAAATATAGCCCCACGCCGGCTGTTTGCATGGCAGACCGAGCGGCGAGAGGAACGGGTTCAGCGTCACGCCGTACGGCAAGCCATATTGCGGCTGGATGCCCGCTTCCGTGCCGCTGCCTTTTGCGCCCGGCTCCGGCTCCGTCGGATTGCCGGGGCCGCGCGGGATCAGACGGGAGACGAAGGGCAGGGCGATCGGATTGGCGATGGCGAGCTGACGATCGGTGTCGACGGCAATGCCGCCCCATTCGAACATGCCGAGGTTGCCTGGAAACACCAGCGTGCCTTGCAGCGAAGGCGGCGTGAACGTGCCTTCATACCGCAGCTTGTGGAACATCACGCGGCATACGAGCTGGTCGAACATCGTCGCGCCCCACATGTCGGCGTCGGTGAGCAGGTTCTTCGGGCGGAACGTGAGATCGGAGAACGGCTGCGTGGGCGAAACATGATCGCCGGGCGCGGCGCCTTGCGGCACCGGCGTTTCGGGCGCGGGCACGACCAGCGCGCCGGTACGGCGATCCAGCACGAACAGGTTGCCGGTCTTGGCGGGCGCATACACGACCGGTACGGTCTTGCCGTCCTTGCCGGTGATATCGGCGAGCGTGGGCTGCGAGGGCTGGTCCATGTCCCACAGATCGTGGTGCGCGGTCTGGTAGAACCACGCCAGCTTGCCTGTCGATGCATGCAGCGCCAGCAGGCCGCTCGCATAGCGCTCCTGCAAGGCCGTGCGGTTGCCACCCCAGATGTCCGGCGTCGTCACGCCCATCGGCAAATAGATGAGGTCGAGTTTCGCGTCGTAGGCGGAGGGCGCCCACGAGTTCGGCGAATTGATGGTGTAGTTTTCGCCCGCGCCCGGAATCTTGTTCGGGTCTTGCGCGCCCGGATCGAATGCCCACAGCAACTGGCCGGTGCGCACGTCGAAGCCGCGGATCACGCCGGAAGGCTCGCGCGTCGAGAAGTTGTCCTCCACCGCGCCCGCCACGATGATCGCCGTGTTCGTCACGATCGGCGGCGAGGTCGGTTCGTACATGCCCGGCGTCGTGACCGGCTGCGCGTGTTGCAGATCGAGGTCGCCGTTGTTGCCGAAGCCCGCGCAGCGCTCACCCGTCTGTGCATCGAGCGCGTACAGGTGGCCGTCGTTGACAGGCAGATAGATGCGGCGCGTACACGCGCCATTGGCCGCGGACGCCACCGTGGCTGCCGCGGCGGCGTCGCTCGTGGGCGTGGCGGGCTGCACGGTCGTGGCGCTGGCCGAGAGGTCGAGATACGACACGCCGCGACAGGTCACGTGCTGGAACGACGGGTCGGCCCGCAGCTTCGGATCGAACTTCCATTTCTGCTCACCCGTCTTTGCATCGAGCGCGAACAGGATCTGGTGAGGCGAGCACAGATACAGCAGATTGCCGATCTTGATCGGCGTGACTTCATTGGTGATTTCGACGGGGTCGTTCGGACCTTTCATGTCGCCGGTGCGGAAGGTCCAGGCCACCTGCAGGTTCTTGACGTTCTCGGGCGTGATCTGCTGCAGCGGCGAATAGCGCGTGCCTTCCTGGGTGCGGCCATACGCGGGCCAGTCGGACGGATCGATACCGTTCGGGTTGGCCGCGGGCGTCGTGGCCGCCGCGCTCAGCGTGCCGTTGAGCGTCTGCGGATCGTTGAAGCTCGCATAGACGAGCACGCCGGCCCAGATCACGAGCGCGCCGATGAGCGACGTCACGCCGAGCTTGCGCGGCGCGTCGAGGCGCCGGCTCACGAGCAGCAACAGCCACACGCCGAACACGACGAGCACGCCGGAGCGCGGCGCGAGCGCCCAGAAGTCGGGGCCCGACTCCCACAGCGCCCAGACCGCAGTGCCGACTAGCACAAGCGCGTAGAGCGCGAGCGCCGCGGCGCTGCGACGGTACAGCAGCCAGCTCACACCGAGCAGCACGATGCCGGTCACGACGTAATACGCGGAGCCGCCGAGCGAGAGCAGCCATGCCCCGCCTATCAGCAGATAGAGCGCGGTGAGCGCAGTGAACAGCAACGTGATGACGGCGATGAAACCCGGCGATGTCGATTGTCTGTACATGGTGACCTCAATCTTTTTCTTAAGGTGCCGCTTGCATCGCCTGTTACGCGATGCCCGCAGCGCTCATACGCCGACGCGAACGCAAGCGCGGCATCCGGCCGGTTCGCCGCGCTCGTGCAGGGCGGTAAAACAGTCACGCAAACACCTGCATTACCCCAATGTTGGACGGCCCGCGATCCGCAGGCGGCCCGGTTCGATTCCGACGGGGCCGCGAACGCCGCGAAGGTGCGGTGCCCGCCGTCTTTCAACTGCCGTCTTTCAACTGCCGTCTTTCAATTTATGCAACCGTACCGCACAAGGAGGGGCGCGCGTTCAAATTGTAGGTTGTAGGCGGCGAAGTGCATCAAGCATCACGTGGCCGACTCGGCTGGCGATGCGCCGCCGCTTCCTGCCCGGATGCAGCCGACGCCGTGGCTCCAGCACTTCTGCACGCGCCCAAGTTCGCGCCCACGAAGCGCTCGCGCGAGCCTAAACTACGCATTCCGTCAGCCCTCCCGGACTCATGCCTCCTCGCAAAGACCCTCGCGCCCGGCCGCTTGCCTCGTCCCCCGCACCGGGCGGCGCTGACGCGTTGCAAGATCCGGTCCTGCTGCGCCGGCTGCTGCGCGCCAAGGACCGCATGGACGCCGCGTCGCATGAGGCTTGGCCCGTCAAGCGCCTTGCCGAGGTGAGCGGCGTCACGCAAGCTCATTTCGCGCGCTCCTTCAAACGGGCCTTCGGGGTCCCGCCGCACCGCTACCTGCTGACGCGCCGCATCGAGCAGGCCGTCACCCTGTTGCGCGACACCGGGCTCAGCATCACGGAAATTGCCTTTGCCACCGGCTGGGAGAGCCTGGGGACCTTCGGCAGAATCTTCCACGACATCACCGGGAAAAGCCCCAGCGCCATGCGCGTCGAGAGCCAGACCGACATGCCGCGACTCGAGCGCATGCCCGCCTGCGTGGCGAAGGCCGCGCAGCGCCCCGATCTCACCACCGCAGTTTCGGAGAAGCGCCGCCGCGCGGCCGACGATACAGTCTGGCCATCAACCAGGGAGGTGTCATGAACGAGGGTATCAATGTGGTGGGCCTGTACGTCGACAACCAGGACGAAGCGCTCACTTTCTACGTCGACAAGCTCGGATTCCGTGTCCATACGGACGTGCGCAATGGGGCTTATCGCTGGCTCACGGTCCAGCATCCCGATCAGCCCGCGTTTCAGCTCGGGCTGTTCACACCCGGCCCGCCCATCCACGACGAAGCCACCGCGCAAACCTTGCGCGCCATGGTCGCCAAAGGGGCGATGCCGCCTCTGGTTCTCTCCGTGGACGACTGCCGTGCGAGCTACGCCCGCCTGAAAGCGCGCGGCGTGGAATTCACCCAGGAGCCGGTGGACCGCTTCGGCAGCGTCGATGCCGGTTTTCGCGACCCCGCCGGCAATGGCTGGAAGATGATCCAGGCACCGAGGAACTCGACGTGACGCCAGCAGCGGGATCGTCGGTTCGGGTGGCCGGGTATCCATCGGCGTTGCGCTGGCGGATAAGCGCCGGCGCCGTTATTCGCCGGAAACGAGCCTGTGCTGCCGACTCGCATGAGCAGGCGATTGTCTTTGAGAGGGAATGTCGTGAAGGGAATTAGCTTGCCCCGCTTATCTGGAAGCATCGACTACAAGCAGGAAGCATAGGCATGCTGCTCGCGCTCAAACTCGTGCTGGTGCCCGCGTTTCTCGCCGCGCTGACGGTGGCGGGACGCATATGGGGGCCGACGGTGGCGGGGTGGCTCGCGGGGCTGCCGGTCGTTGCCGGGCCGATCGTCTTGCTGCTTGCGCTGGAGCGCGGCTCGACGTTCGCGGCGCACGCGTCGGCGGCCTCGATTGCGGCGATCGCCGCATCGGAAGCGTTCAATTTCGCCTACGCGTGGACCTGCCGGCGCTTTGCATGGCCCCTCGCGCTGGTTGTCGGGATGCTCGGTTGGGTCGGCGTGGCAAATTTGCTGACGCAGCTTCCCGCCGGCCTCGCATGCGCGGCGGTGGCGGCCTGCGTGGCCGTGGCGGTGTCGCAAAGCGGCTTGCCGCGCGTGAGCGGTCACGTACCGGCGGCGCGCCTCGGACTCGGCGACCTCGCTGTGCGCATGCTCGCCGGCGCGCTGCTGACGGTCGCGGTGACCACCCTGTCCGCGTCGATGGGCGCGACATGGAGCGGACTGCTCTCAGTGTTTCCTTTGCTCGGCATCGTGCTCGCGGTCTCGGCGCAGCGCGCGCACGGCGCGGACTTCGTCGCGTTGCTGATGCGCGGCATGGTAATCGGCCGTGCGTCGTTCGCGACATTTTTCGCCGTGACCGCGAGCATGCTGCCTCGATACGGCGTGTGGCTGAGTTTTATGTGCGCGGCGGTGGTTTCGATCCTCGTGCATGGCGCGACGAGGCGGATGCTCAACGCGACGCGGCCGGCGCAGGTTGCGGCGCGTGAGATTGTGGAGCGGCAGGCGGCGGATTGAGCGCGAGGGTTCGCCGAGACTTGCGGCGGGTCATCGCAGTTCTTAGCCGCTCGTTGCGTTCGGAGCGGTTCAAGGCCCACCTCGCATGAGCAAAACGACCGCGCACACGTCTCACCCATTTGCCCGATACTGCCAACATGACTTCGCGCGATCGACCCTCCACCCGCACAAGAATCGGCCTGATTTCCGATACGCACAACCTCGTACGCCCGGAGGCATTGCGCTATCTCGCCGGTTGCGACGCGATCATCCACGCGGGCGATATCTGCAACCCGGCCGTGCTCGAAGCGCTAACGCAAATTGCGCCGGTCACGGCCGTGCGCGGCAACAATGACACCGGCGGCTGGGCCGTGTCGCTGCCGACTCACGTCACGCTCACCGTGCAGCAGGTGGCGATTCTCGTCGTGCACGACATCGCCGATGTGGGCGCCGATCCGCGCAGCCTGGGAATCGGCGTGGTGGTGACGGGCCATTCGCACAAACCGTCGATCAGCGAGCGCGACGGCGTGCTGTTCGTCAATCCGGGCAGCGCCGGGCCACGGCGTTTCAAACTGCCGGTTTCGGCTGCAATCCTGATCGTCGAATGGGCGAGCGCAAGCGCGAGCTTCGATTCGCTGGTGCCATAAAAAACGGGCCGGCAAAGATTTGCCGGCCCGTTCTCACAACTCAGTTTGCGCTAACCGGGGCGCACCGCGTGCTCAGGCACGCGCCGTGGCGGTTGCCGCATAGCCTTCGTCGATCTCCGCGGCTTCACGCTCGCCACGCAGCACGGCATGCGCTTCCGCACGCGTCGCCACGCACGGGCCCGAGCCGAGCAGCGGCTTACGGGCGGTCTCGCGCAGCGCGAGCACCGAGACGACACCGATCAGCGAAGCGCCCATCAGATAGTACGCGGGCATCATCAGATTGCCGGTGCTGTTCACCAGCCACGCCGTGACGAGCGGCGTCGTCCCGCCGAACAGCGACACCGAAACATTGAAGCCGATCGCGAGCGCGCCGTAGCGGATCCTGGTCGGGAACAGCGCCGGCAGCGCCGACGGCATCACGCCGGTAAAGCACGACAGCAGCACGCCGAGAATCATCAGGCCGCCGAACACCGGCAGCACCGTGCCCATGCGGATCAGCAGCAGGGCGGGAATCGACAGCGCGAACAGACCCACGCAACCGAACAGCATGACCGGCTTGCGGCCGATCGTGTCGGACAGGCGGCCGGCGGCGAGCGTCATCGGCATCATCAGCACCATGACGAGCAGCACGAGGAAGAGGCCATGCGTTTCGTTGAAGTGCAGCGTGGCCGACAGATAGCTCGGCAGATACGAAAGCGCCATGTAATCAGTGACGTTGAAGATCAGCACGAGGCCGACGCACAGCAGAAGCGGCTTCCATTGCTGCATGAGCAATTCGCGAAACGACTGCTTGGGCAGCGCCTTGTCTTCGGCTTCACGTTGTTCCGCCTGCTTCTTGAACGCGGGCGTTTCTTCGAGCTTCATCCGGATGTACAGACCCACCAGACCCAGCGGACCCGCGATCAGGAACGGCACGCGCCAGCCCCATGAGAGCAGCGCCTCGTTGGAGAGCGTCGCGGTCAGCACGGCCACCGTGCCCGCGCCGAGCACGTAGCCGATCAGCGTGCCGAACTCCAGGAAGCTGCCCATGAAGCCGCGGCGCTTGTCCGTCGAGAATTCGGCGATGAAGGTCGCCGCGCCGCCGTACTCGCCGCCGGTCGAGAAGCCTTGCACCAGACGCGCCACCAAGAGCAGCACCGGCGCGAAAATGCCGATACTCGTGTAGCTGGGGATCAGGCCGATCGCGAAGGTGCCGAGTGCCATCATGATCATGGTCATCGCCAGCACGCGTTGTCGGCCGATGCGGTCGCCGAGCGGCCCGAACACCATGCCGCCGACCGGCCGCACGAGGAACGCCGCGGCGAACGTGCCGAAGGTGGCGATCAACTGCGCCGCGGGGCTCGCCGACGGAAAGAACACTTTGCCGAGCGTGACAGCGATATAGCTGTACACGCCGAAATCGAACCATTCCATCGCGTTGCCGAGCGCCATGGCGCCGACGGCCCGCTTGAGAAGAGATTTGTCGACGACGGTGATGTCGTCCAGAGAGAGGCGTTGTTCTTCTTTGTGATGTCGCCAGAAGCCGTTGCTGGAAGCGGTCAAGGTGAAAACTCCAATGACTGCGACGAAACTCATGATGCGCATGAACGTTCCGCCACGGTTGCTGGGAAGTGCAGTGTCGCGAGCAAGGCGAAAGGCGTCTTCGTCACCGTCGAAGGGCGACAGAGTTGGGCGCGAAAAAAACACAACGCCCGTGCCTCGCGAGACAGGTCGCGAAAAAACACTCGTCTAGATTGTGCTGACTGTTGCACCTGCGTGGCCGTGGAAGGGGGGCAGATGCATGAGGACGCTGGGTGGCTGAAAGCTGGCCCACGCGCCGCTGGAAGGCTTGAAACGAAAAAGGCCGGTGCTGTATTCGCCGCTCATGCCGAGACATGCGACGGGAAACGACCGACAAGCCTTCTTGTATAAAAACTGTTCAATTCGGAGTGGCAACACATTGCGATACGTACTGTGTATGCACTGCGGGCCAGATTGAAGAGAACGTGAATGAAGGTGAAATGCTGTTGGAACGATGCACATAATAGCACGATAACGGAGGATCGTGCAAACCGGGTGTCCGCGAGGGACCTCGGTGGGGGCGTTCAATCCCTTGCGGGGCGGGGGATTGGGCGGATCCTGGCGGTCTGAAGAAGCGGCTTAAAAATGGCCTGAAATGTACCGTTTGGAGAATTTTGCCGCTTCGTTCGAGCGATCAAACGAACGTTGCGTGATGGAGCAGATTTGCAGCGGCGCGGACGAAAAAAATCCGCGCACGCGGCGCGGATTTCGGTGATGCGGCCTGAAGTGCGAGAGAGCGCGATTACGCCGAAGGCGGCACGTAACCTTGCGCCGTATCCGCGCCTTCGCCGAAGAAGAACTTTTCGGTCTGCTTCATCAGGTATTGGCGTGCGCGCGGATCAGCCATGTTCAGGCGGTTTTCGTTGATCAGCATGGTTTGCTGCTTCAACCAGGCCTGCCAGGCTTCCTTCGAAATGCTTTCGTAGATCCGCTTGCCAAGTTCGCCCGGCAGCGGCGGGAAATCGAGGCCTTCGGCTTCCTTGCCGAGCTTCGCGCATTGAACCATACGAGTCATGCTGTGCTTCTCCTTTGTCGACCGGGTGAGTGCTTCAGCACTGACTCCGGTCCCGTAAAAATGGGTTGATGTGTCGATGCCGGGACAGGCAGTCGCTATATAGGGCCGCTCAGAGCTGTTTCATCAGCACGAGCGACTTGCGCTGCCAGTTATAGAGTCTGCGGCGGTCTTCCGGCAAATCGTCGACGGTGACCTTGACAAAACCGCGCTTGAGGAACCAATGCTCGGTACGCGTGGTGAGCACGAAAATGCGCGTCAGGCCGCGCGCCCGCGCGCGCTGCTCGATGCGCTTCAACAGGCGCTCGCCGTCGCCGGTGCCTTGCGCTTCGGGCGAGACCGTGAGGCACGCCATTTCGCCGATGCGTTCGGACGTGTACGGATACAGCGCCGCACAGCCGAACAGCACGCCATCGTGCTCGATCACCGAGAAATGGTCGATGTCGCGTTCGATCTGGTGACGGCCGCGCCGCACCAGCGTGCCGTCCGATTCGAGCGGCTCGATCAGCGCGAGAATGCCGCCGACGTCGTCCGGCGTGGCTTCGCGCAGGCTTTCCAGATTCTCGTACGAGATCATCGTGCCCACGCCGTCGTGCAGGAACAGTTCGAGCAGCAGGCTGCCGTCGAGCGCGTAAGGGATGATGTGCGCCCGCGCCACGCCGCCGCGACAGGCGCGAATCGAGTGCTTCAGATAGAAGCCGGCGTCGCCGGTGACCTCGCCGCTTTCATGCAGCTTGTAGGCGTCGTCGAGCGAGAGTTCGCGCACCAGTACGGGGCCGTCTTCGCCGGCTTCCATCAGGCCCGGCGTCTCGGTCAGGAACACGATCTTGTCGGCGCGCAGCGCGATCGCCGCGGCGGACGCGACGTCTTCCATGGCCAGATTGAAGGCCTCGCCGGTGGGCGAGAAGCCGAGCGGCGAGAGCAGCACCAGCTTGCGGCTCGCGAGCGAGTGACGGATCGAATCGGCGTCGATCTTGCGCACCACGCCGGTGTGGGCGAAATCGACACCATCCAGAATGCCGACCGGGCGCGCTGTCACAAAATTGCCCGATACGACGCTGATGTGCGCGTGCGCCATTGGGGTATTCGGCAGACCCTGGCTGATCGCGGCCTCGATATCCAGACGCACTTCGCCGGCCGCTTCTTTCGCGGACTCCAAAGCGCGCGCGTCGGTAATGCGCATGCCGTGCGAAAACTCGGACTCCACGCCGTGCAGGCTCATCTGCTCTTCGACCTGCGGCCGCGAGCCGTGCACCAGCACGATCTGGATGCCCATGGCTTGCAGCAGCGCGATATCGGACACGAGCGCATTCAGGAGCCCCTGATGCACCACCTCGCCGCCGAAACCGACAACAAACGTCTTGTTACGGAACGCATGGATGTAAGGGGCGACTGAGCGCATCCAGTCGACGAATTGCGCGTGCTGTGCGAGGTTTTCCGTTGCTCCGGCGGGGGCCGGAACGCTCGCGGGCGCGGGGACGAGGTCGGTTTGGGAATTCATGCCGGGGATTATAATGCGCCCCCATGTCGAATGTACCCAAAAGTCCCGCTGCGGCGAACGAGAATCCGGCGCCGGCCGCCGATCAACCGAAGGCCGGCGACGCCGCACGCCGCACAGCACCGGACGCCGAACCGAACGCGCCGCACACGGCGCGCGAGCCGCGGCGCGCCGCGGAAAATGCGCAAGCGTCGGCGCAGAGAAATCATCCGCGCCGCGAAGCCCGCAATCAGGAAAGTGGCGAGGAGGCGAAACCCGCTGAAAGTGGCGAGTCGCAGCCGCGTGAGGGCAAGGAAGGCCGAAGGTCAGACCACAGCCCCGGGCGTGCGCGGCAGCAGAGCGCGTCCGGCGCGAACCAGCAGAAAAGCGCCGCTCGTGGCGACCAGCCACGTCAAGCGGACTCGCGAGACGGCGGGTCGCGCCGCGAGCAAGCGCCGCCCCGCGCCGCGCGCGCACCGCGTGTCGTCGAGCCCAATCCGATTCCGCCGATCACCTATCCGGAAGCGTTGCCCGTATCGGGCCGCCGCGAGGAAATCGCCAAGGCGATCGCACAGAATCAGGTCGTGATCGTCTGCGGCGAGACCGGCTCCGGCAAAACCACCCAGCTGCCGAAGATCTGCCTCGAACTCGGCCGCGGGCTCGGTGCGGGCGGCTCCGGTCTGATCGGCCACACGCAGCCGCGCCGGATCGCCGCTTCGGCGACGGGCCGCCGCATCGCCGAAGAACTCGGCACGCCGTTCGGCGAGGTGGTCGGCTACAAGGTGCGCTTTACCGACAATCTGTCGCCGGGCGCCTCCGTCAAGCTGATGACCGACGGTATCCTGCTCGCCGAAACGCAGACCGATCCGTTGCTGAAAGCGTATGACACGCTGATCATCGACGAGGCGCACGAGCGCAGCCTGAACATCGACTTTCTGCTCGGCTATCTGAAGGAAATTCTCGTCAAGCGTCCCGATCTGAAGCTGATCGTGACCTCGGCGACGATCGACGCGGACCGTTTCGCGCGCCACTTCGGCAGCGAAGAGAAGCCCGCGCCGGTCATCGAAGTGAGCGGGCGGCTTTATCCGGTCGAGGTGCGCTACCGGCCCGTCGCGGAAGACAGCCCCGCGGTGAAGGCCGCCGAAGGCAACGCGTCTTCCTCCGCGCCGCGAGGCGAGCGGCCGAAAACCCAGCGCGAAACCGATCGCGATCTGATGGAAGCCATCGTCGACGCCGTCGACGAACTCTGCCGCGAAGGTCCGGGCGACGTGCTCGTGTTCCTGCCCGGTGAGCGCGAAATTCGCGACGCCGCCGAGGCGCTGCGCAAGCACCATCCGCCGCACACAGAAATTCTGCCGCTGTTCGCCCGTCTTTCCGCGGCCGAACAGGAGCGCGTGTTCCGCACGTCGAACGCGCGGCGTATCGTGCTGGCCACCAACGTCGCCGAAACCTCGCTGACGGTGCCGGGCATTCGCTACGTGGTCGACACCGGGCTCGCGCGGGTGAAGCGCTACTCGTATCGCAACAAGGTCGAGCAGTTGCAGGTCGAGTCGATCTCGCAGGCCGCCGCCAATCAGCGGGCCGGGCGTTGCGGCCGGGTCGCCGACGGCATCTGCATTCGCCTGTACGAAGAAAGCGACTACCAGGGCCGCGTGCGTTTCACGGATCCGGAAATTCTGCGCTCGTCGCTGGCCTCGGTGATTTTACGGATGAAGTCGCTGCATCTGACGGCGATCGAGACGTTCCCGTTCATCGAATCGCCGCCGGGCCGCGCCATCGCCGACGGTTATCAGCTGCTCAACGAACTCGGCGCCGTCGACGACGACAACCAGCTCACGCCGCTCGGCCGCGAACTCGCGCGCTTGCCGCTCGACCCGCGCGTCGGCCGGATGATTCTGGCCGCCCGCGACCAGCAGGCGCTGAAGGAAGTGTTGATCATCGCCAGCGCCTTGTCCGTGCAGGATCCGCGCGACCGGCCGATCGAAGCGCAGGAGCAGGCCGATCAGGCGCATCGCCGGTTCGCCGACGAGCGTTCGGAATTCCTGCAATGGCTGAAAATCTGGAACTGGTTCGAAGAAGCGATCGCGCACAAGAAGTCGAACAAACAGTTGCACGAGGAGTGCCGCAAGAACTTCCTGTCGCAGCTGCGTCTTCGCGAGTGGCGCGATGTGCACTCGCAACTGCTCACGGTGGTGCGTGAGCACGGCTGGCGCTTGAACGAAGCGGAAGCGACCTTCGAGCAGATCCATCTCGCGCTGCTGACCGGTTTGCTCGGCAACATCGGCCTGAAAGCCGACGACGAACCGTATTACCTCGGCGCGCGCAGCATCAAGTTTTATCTGTGGCCGGGCTCGGCGCTGGTGAAGAAAGCCGGTAAGTGGGTGATGGCCGCCGAACTGGTCGAGACGAGCCGGCTGTACGCGCGGTGCATCGCGAAGATCGAGCCGGAGTGGATCGAGAAGATCGGCTCGCATCTGTTGAAGAAGTCGCTTTCCGAGCCGCATTGGGAAAAGCGCGCGGCGCAGGTCTCGGCATTCGAGCGCGCGGTGCTGTATGGCCTGCCGATCTATCACCGGCGGCGCGTGAGCTTCGGCAAACAGGATCCGGCGCGCGCCCGCGAGCTGTTCATTCGCGGCGCGCTGGTGGAAGGCGAGTTCGATACGAAGCTCGCGTTCTTCGCGCACAACCGCAAGTTGCTTGCCGATATCGAGCAGCTCGAACACAAGTCGCGCCGTCAGGACGTGCTGGTCGACGACGAGCTGATTTTTGCCTACTACGATCAGGCGTTGCCGAAGGGCATTTATACCGGCGCGTCGTTCGAGCGCTGGTATCGCGACGAGGTGAAAAAGAGCGGTCAACTGGAAGACAAGTTGCGCCTGCTGTACCTGTCTCGCGACGATCTGATGCGGCACGAAGCCGCCGGCGTGACCACCGACCTGTTCCCGAAACGGATGACGATGGCGGGCGTCGAGATGGCGCTCACCTATCACTTCGAACCGGGTTCGCCGCGCGACGGCGTCACGCTCGCCATGCCGCTGTATGCGCTGAACCAGGTCGACGCGCGCCGCTGCGAATGGCTCGTGCCCGGCATGCTGAAGGAGAAGACGCAGCTGCTGCTGAAGTCCCTGCCGCAGAAGCTGCGCCGTCATTGCGTGCCGCTGCCTGAGTTCGCGGCGGGTTTCGTCGAACGGCATAGTGGTCCGCGCTTCGGCGCGGGCGGCTTGCTCGAGTCGCTGATCGCCGATATTCGCGAGCAGACCCAGGTCGCGATGAAGCAGTCGGACTTCAAGCTGGAGACCTTGCCGCCGCATCTGTTCATGAACTTCAAGGTCGTCGACGAGCATGGGCGTCAGCTCGCGATGGGCCGCAACCTGTCGCAACTGCGCGCCGAACTCGGCGGCCAGGCGCAGCAGCATTTCCAGAAGATCGCTTCGAGCGCGGCGGGCGCGGCGTTGGCGGACGCGGGCGGCGGCAGTGTCGCGACGCCGTCGCAAGCGTCTGGCCTGGCAAACGCCGCGGCGCAGCGCGGTAAGGGCGCTCCGGCGTCGGGTCCGCAGACCGCGTCGCGAGACGGTGCGCAGGGCACGGCGTTGTACGAAAAGCTGACGACCTGGAACTTCGGCAAGCTCCCCGAGCTGCTTGAAATCCGGCGCGGCGGCCAGACGCTATTCGGTTATCCGGCGCTGGTGGATCGCGGCACGCATTGCGACGTGGAAGTGTTCGATTCGCCCGACGAAGCCGCGCGGATCCATCGCGCGGGATTGCGCCGGCTGTTCGCGTTGCAGTTGAAGGAACCGATCAAGTATCTGGAAAAGAATCTGCCGGGCTTGCGCGAAATGGCGATGCAGTTCATGCCGCGCGGCACTCAGGAAGAGTTGCGCGATCAATTGATCGACACCGCGCTCGACCGTGCCTGCCTGCAAGACCCGTTGCCCGACGACGACGTCACTTTCCACACGCGCCGTGACGAGGGCCGCAGCCGCCTGACATTGCTGGCTCAGGAAATTGCCCGGCTGGTCGGACAGATTCTCAGCGAATACGCGACGGTGACCAAGAAGCTGGTGCAGGCGAAGTCGTTCACGGCGGCGCATGCGGACCTGCACAATCAGCTCGACGGACTGATCGGCAAGCGCTTCGTGGTCGATACGCCGTACACGCAACTGGCGCATTTCCCGCGCTATCTGAAAGGGATCGCGCTGCGCATCGACAAGCTGAAAGCGGACCCCGCGCGCGACGCCCGTCAGTACGCCGAGTTCCAGCCGCTGTTGCAGAACTATCAGCGCGCGGTGGCGCAGCGTGGCGGCGTGCTGGATCCGCGTCTGTCGGAATTCCGCTGGCTGTTGGAGGAGTTGCGGATCTCCCTGTTTGCTCAGGAATTGCGCACGCCGATGCCGGTGTCGGTGAAGCGCCTTCATAAGGTGTGGGAGTCGATGCAGCGCTGATCGCCGCGACTAGCGGGGCGGGGCGCCATGCCTGCTCCGCCTCGCGGACGTCTCGCGGGCGGCTGAGGTGGCGGCTCACGTGGCGCCGGCACGCGGTCGCGGCACGGATAAAAAGGCGCGCGACGCCATGCCTTTTGAGAATGACGTCACGCGCAAAAGGCGCGGGCCTTTGTTCGAACCCGCGCCTGAGACACCCGCTAGATCGATCCCCGGCCCATGGCCGCCATGAGCTTTGACCGGACTCGTCCTGCCGGTTTGGCCTACCAGTGCATGCCGGCGCCGATCGACGCGCCGAACTGGCCGCGCGAATCCGTGGTGCCTTGCAGCTTGTAGACCCACTTGCCCGTTTCCGAGAGCTGCGATACGCCAATGGCGAACGCCGACTGGCCGGCATAGGTGCCGCCGGCCATGGCGACCATGCCGTGACCCGGTAGCACAGCCTGCGGCAAACCGGCCATCGCCATGGCGGATGCCGTGCCGCCGTAGGCGTCGCGGCGAGCCGAGCGGATCTGGTCGTCGGTATAGCTGTTCGCCTGGCTGACCGCGCCACTGGTGCTTTGCTGCAACTGGCTGACGTTGACGGCGTCGGTCGCTTGCACGCCGGCTGCGACCTGGGTGATCTGACGCTCCTGCCCCGCCGCACCGACCGACACCGTGTTCGCCCGATCGGCGACCGAGCCCTGGCCTAGCGCGACGGAGTTGTCGGCGCCGGCATTCGCCGCCGCCCCGAGCGCGGTGGCGTTGCTGCCGCTGGCAACCGAGCTTGCGCCGATGGCGACCGCGTTGGCGCCGGTGGCCTGAGCGCTCGCACCCATGGCGATGGCGTTGGACCCGATGGCCTGCGCGCTGGCACCCATGGCGACGGCGTTGGCGGCGGTGGCCTGAGCGCTCGCGCCCATGGCGACGGCGTGCGCGCCGGATGACACGGCGGCTTCGGTATCGCGATTGCCTTGCGCGCTGAAGAACGGATCGGCGGCATCGACCACGGCGTTGTTGACGGCGCCCGAGATGGCCGCGTTCAGCTGATCCACGTTGACCGCGTCGGTCCCGGCGACGCCCGCCGCGAGGTTGTGAATCATGGTGCCGCCGCTCGCCGCGTTCAGACCTGCCGCGAAGCTGGTGGGCACGGTGCCGCCACCCGAGTTGTCGCCGCCGAGCGTGACGCTGTTGCGGTTCACGCTGCCGTCGGGGTTCTTGTCGTACATCACCGCGCCGTCGAGCTTCGCGGCGGTGGCCGCGCCTTGGGCGCTCACGGCTTTCAATTGCGCGACATTGACGGCGTCGGTGTCGGCGGCACCCGCCGCGACGTTCGTAATCTGGCGCTCCTGGCCGGCGGCGCCCACGGAGACGGTGCGCGCCCGGTCGGCTATCGAGCCCTGGCCGAGTGCGACGGAGTTGGCGGCTACCGCGCTGGATTGATAGCCGAGCGCGGTGGAATTCGCGGCTGAGGCGGTGGCTTGATAGCCAAGTGCGGTGGAGTTGGTGGCTGAGGCCATGGCTTGATAACCAAGCGCGGTGGAATTGACTGCTGAGGCCGTGGCTTGATAACCAAGCGCGCTGGAGTTGGCCGCCATTGCGCTCGCCTGATTGCCAATAGAAGTGGAACCGTCCGCCTGAGCGGTGGCGAAGCCGCCGATTGCCGTGCTGAAATCGCCGTTTGCCTGCGAACCGGTGCCGACGGCAACACTCGCTTGTCCCGCGGCGAGCCCCGCACTGCCGACGGCGACTGCGTTGGCGCCGGTGGCCGATGCGTCGTCGGTTCCGTCGTTCAGGCCGTTTGCCTTGAAATAGCGTGACGCGTTTGCGCTAACGGCTTGCAGTTGGCTCAGGTTGACGGCGTCGGTCGCCTGGGTGCCGGCTGCGACGTTCGTGACCTGCCGTTCGTTGCCTGCGGAGCCGACTGAGACGGTATTGGCGCGGTCGGCCAGCGAACCCTGGCCCAAGGCGACCGAACCGTCCGCCGAAGCATGCGCGTCACGGCCGAGCGCAATCGAGTCGGCGTTGTTGGCAACGGCGGCGTAACCAATCGCGATGCTGCCGGCCGACGCTGCGGATGCGTAGGAGCCGAGCGCGGCCGCGCCTGTTCCCGCGGCTGCGGAATTGGCGCCGAGTGCTGCCGCGCCTGCTCCTGAGGCAGAGGAATTGGCGCCGAGCGCGGCCGAGCCTGCTCCTGAGGCAGAGGAATTAACCCCGAGCGCAGCTGAGCCTGGTCCTGAGGCAGAGGAATTGGCGCCGAGTGCTGCCGCGCCTGCTCCTGAGGCTGCGGAATTGGCGCCGAGCGCGGCCGAGCCTGTTCCTGAGGCAGAGGCATTAACCCCGAGCGCAACTGAGCCGGTTCCCGAGGCACTCGAACTGGCGCCGAGCGCGGTGGCATTCTCGCCGGTCGCTTGCGCGAACGCGCCCAATGCCATCGCCCCCACGCCGTTCGCGAAGGCCTGATTGCCGATCGCCGTGCTGTAGTCAGCCGCCGCCAGCGCCAGATTGCCGCCCGCGAAGGCACTCGTGCCGAGCGCGGTCGACAGGTAGCCGATCGCGACAGAACTCGTGCCGATCGCCCTTGCTTGCGCGCCGGTCGCGACCGAATTGTCGCCCTCGGCATCGGCCTGAAGGCCTGTTGCGCTCGATTTGTCGCCCAGCGCACTCGCTTGCACGCCTGCCGCAATCGAGCCGAAGCCCTGCGCGTTCGACTGCACGCCCGTCGCCATCGAGAAAGCGGCTGCCGCCGTGGCCTGAAAGCCCATTGCAATCGAGCTTTCGTTCAGCGCTTGCGAGCCCGCGCCGAGTGCTGCCGAATGGCTGCCGCCCGCGTTCGCCTGCATGCCGTAGGCAATGGAATAGGGGCCCACCGACTGTGCCGCGATACCCGCTGCAATCGAGCCTGCACCGATGGCCATCGCATTCGTGTCCGTAGCGGGATTGAACGGCGCCGCCGCGAAATAGATGGTGGCGGCATGCGCCGCCGGCGCGCCCGCTGCCAATACCGTCAGCAGCAGTACTGCCTGGGCAATCGCTTTCTTCCGGGCCGTTACTCGCTTTGTCTTCGATCTTGCCGGCGCCGGTGCCGCCAGCGACGTTTGCGTCGCGTCACACCAGGTCAATGGGTTATTGCAATTCATTGTTTTAGAAACTCCGCGGTATTGCGTAAGTGGACGGCGCATCAACGCGGGGGAGCCAATTAAGGATTCATCGCCCTGATAAATTGCACAAAAAATAAAGGCCAGCAGGTTTCGGTTTTCCTGGCAATGCCTTGAGTTTTTGCGCGCACGAAACGCCCGCGACATGCCTGCGCGTCCACCGGGCTGATTGCGTGGGCGATGAGGCTGCGGGATTGTCCAATCCGGCGGTGCGGCGAGAATTCAGTTAAATCCGAAGGCAGCGAGGAAAAATCCTTTTGTGTGTTTAACGCTTGATTCGCTGGTGTGGGAAAATAAATTAAACAAGGAATGGTCGCATTCGATCTGATAATTATTTTTATAATCTGAGTGTGTTCTTGTATTTATGTGTCTTTCGTGAGATTCGAAATCTCAAGCGCGCTACTCATTGAAGGCCATTTCAGAATGGCTTGAGCGCCCATTGCGATGGCGCCCGGCGAGCGGCGGTAGGCGGCATCGCGCCCCCGATTTCTCTTGTGCGCGGATAGCGACCTACGTCAACCGCTGGCCCTGGCAAACGTTCTACAATGATGGCTGTTCTCCGAAGTGAGTTTTCATGCGCAAATTTTTTCTTCCCGGCTTGACTGCCACGTTCGCCGCGGCTACGGCGCTAGTCGCTGCCGCAGGTTTTTTTTCTCCGGCGGCCCACGCCAACAACGTGATCGTGCTCAACTCCGGCGAAGCCACGCTGAGCCTGATCGACGAGACCAGCCGCCAGGTCATCGGCACCGTGCCCACGGGCAAGGAACCGCACCACCTGATGGCCACGCCGGACAATTCGTCACTAATCGTCGCGAATTCGGTGTCGAACAATCTGATGTTCGTCGATCCGAAAACCGGCCAGGTGCAACGGTGGGTCGAAAACATCGAAGATCCCTATCAGATCGGCTTCTCGCCTGACCGCAAATGGCTGGTCACCACCGGCCTGCGTCTGGACCGTCTCGATATCTATCACTACGACGGCCAGAAGAACCAGATGACGCTGGCCTCGCGCCTGCCGCTCGCGGTCATGCCGAGCCATATGGCGTTCACGGCCGACAGCAAGACGGTCTTCGTCACGCTGCAGGTTTCGGGCGAACTGGCCGCGATCGACCTGGCCACGCAAACAGTCAAGTGGAAGATGAAGGTCGGCAAGGTGCCGGCGGGCCTGTGGATGACGCCGGGCGAGAAATACCTGCTGATCGGTATGACCGGCGCGGATTACGTCGCGGTAGTCGACTGGCGCAACCAGAAGATCGTCAAGACGATCCACACGGGCAACGGCGCGCATAACTTCCGTTCGCTGGCCGACGGCAAGCACGTCGCGGTGTCGAACCGCGTGGCGAGCACCATCAGCATCATCGACGAAGACTCGCTTACCAACGTCGGCGACATCACCGGCTTGATGCCCGGACCCGACGACATGGAACTTTCCGCCGACAAACGCTATCTGTGGGTTACGTTCCGCTTCGCCAGGCACGTCGGCATCATCGACCTGACAACGCGTAAGCTGATCCAGACGATTGCCGTAGGCCGCTCGCCGCACGGCATCTATTTCTTCAATCGCGCGCCGATCACGGCGCCGAACGGCGCCTGATGCAGGGGCTTATGCCGCACCAGGCGAACCGACACGGATGAAGTAACAGGCCAGCACCATGTTCCATCTGATTTTTTCTTCTCTCGACAGCTTCGTCTCGGCCGTGCAGACGTTGCTGTACGTCGACGTGGTGCAGCCGCTGCTGTTCCGCTTCAACCTGATGGACTACGACGAAGACACCTACGACAGCCTGTATTGGGTGATCGTGGGCGTTTTCGAAGTGCTGGCCATGTACGCGATCCTGCGCCCGCTCGAAGCGCTGCGTCCGGTGGAGCAGTGGGAGAGCCGCAAGGCGGTGCGCGTCGACGTGATCTACACGTGGATCGCCAAGCTCGGCATTCTCAACCTGTTCTTTTTCTTCGCGCTGCAGCCGTTCTTCGACAACGTGCAGGCGTGGCTGCGGCTGCACAACATCTCGAATATCGAGTTCGACAATCTGTGGCCGGGCGTCACCACGCAACCGCTCGTCACGTTCGTGATGTATCTGCTCGTGCTCGACTTCGCCGGTTACTGGTATCACCGCTGGGAACACCGGATCGGCGTGTGGTGGGAACTGCACGCGGTGCACCACAGCCAGCAGCAGATGTCGCTGTGGTCCGACGACCGTAACCATCTGCTCGACGGTCTGCTGCAGGCCTCGTTCTTCGCGGTGATCGCGCTGGTGATCGGCGTGCCGCCGTCGCAGTTCGTCGTGCTGGTGGCTATCACGAATCTCGCGCAGAGCGTCCAGCATGCGAACATCCGTCTGTATTTCGGCTGGCTCGGCGAGCGTCTGCTGGTCAGTCCGACCTTCCATCGCCGTCACCATGCCATCGGCTACGGTCATGAAGGCTTGAAATACGGTTGCAACTTCGGCGTGCTGTTTCCGTGGTGGGACATGCTGTTTCGCAGCGTGTCCTGGAGCCGCGAGATGGAGCCGACGGGCATCAGCGATCAGCTCGAAGGCCGCCGCTATGGCGACGGTTTCTGGGCGCAGCACTGGCTCGCCTTTGTGCGCATCGCCGGGCGTCTTTCGCCGAAGCGCCGCACCGAAAGTAACGACGCCGCCGCCGTTTGAGCGCGCCTCTTCCCACGCCGCCGGTTTCCCCGGCGGCGCGTCACGTGGTTTATCCTGTTCACGTTTGCGCACGTCCCGCGGTAAATCCCCTCGAGGGCCGCGCCACGGGATGTCCCTGCGTGGGGCGAGCGGCGGGCCGCATGGCCGGTTCGTCGCGCGGTTCTCTTTGGTCCACTGTTTCGCTCACCGGCACTGGCTCGCATGAATGATCTGTTGCGCTCGTTCGGGCGCGCGCTCGCAAGCGCGCTCCACCCGCGCATGCTCTGGCTGACCTTCATGCCGTTTCTCGCGGCAACGGTCGGGTGGGGCGTGATCCTGTGGTTTTCCTGGCAGACGCTGATCGGCGCGACCCGCACCTGGCTCGAAGGTTGGTCGTTCACGCTCACGCTTTATCATCTGTTCGACTGGCTGGGTTTTGCGGCGCTGCACACGGCGATCGCGCCGTTTATCGTGATCGCGATGGCGATTCCGCTGATCGTCGTCACCGTGCTGTTGCTGATCGCCACGCTGTCGATGCCCTCGGTGATCCGCTTCCTGTCCGCGCGCCAATTCCCCAGCCTGGAAATGCGTCGCGGCGGAACGTGGTACGGTAGCCTCGCTCAGGCGTTATGGACCACGCTGGTGTGTCTGGTGCTGCTGATCGTCACGCTGCCGCTGTGGCTCGTGCCGCCGTTCTTCGCGCTGATTCCGCCGCTGCTGTGGGGCTGGCTCACGTATCGTGTGATGACCTACGACGCGCTCGCGCTGCATGCCACGCGCGACGAGCGGCGCGCGCTGGTGCGGCGATTCCGCCTGCCGCTGCTGCTGATCGGCATTGCGAGCGGTTTGCTGGGTTCGCTGCCCACGCTGCTGTGGGCGTCGTCGGTCTGGCTGATCGTGCTGTTCCCGGTGATCACGGCCGTGACGATCTGGATCTATGCGTTCATCCTCGTCTTCTCGGCGCTGTGGTTCGGCTACTACTGTTTGCGCGCGCTGCAACGCATGCGCGCGGAAGAGCACGGCGGCGTGCGGCACGCGGCGCCGGTTCCTTACTGATCAATTACTGACTAAGCAAAAGAGGCGGCAATGGCATTTGGCGTCATCATCATCGGCGATGAAATCCTGTCCGGCAGGCGTATCGACAAGCATCTGCCGAAGGTCATCGAATTGCTCGGCGCGCGTGGGCTGTCGCTCGGCTGGGCGGAATACATCGGCGACGACCCCGAGCGCATCACGGCGACGCTGCGGCGCACGTTCGCTTCGGGCGATATCGTGTTCTCCACGGGCGGCATCGGTGCCACGCCGGACGACCACACGCGCCAATGCGCGGCGGCCGCGCTCGGTGTGCCGCTCGAACTGCACCCGGAGGCCGCGAGGCTGATTCAGGAGCGCATCCGCGACATGCATCCGGCTAACTCGGCGGCGCCGCTCGATCTGCAGTCGCCGGAGAACCTGCATCGTCTGAATATGGGCACTTATCCGCAGGGCGCGTCGATCATTCCGAACGGCTACAACAAGATCCCGGGCTTTTCGATTCGCCAGCATCACTTCGTGCCGGGCTTTCCGGTCATGGCGTGGCCGATGATCGAATGGGTGCTGGATACGCAGTACGCGCATCTGCATCACGCCATGCCGCACGCGGAGAAGTCGCTACTGGTGTTCGAGTTGCCGGAGTCGCGCCTCACGCCGCTGATGGAAAAGATCGAACACGATTTCCCGGGCGTGCGCGTCTTCAGCCTGCCGAGCGTGGGCGATGCGGAACGCGGCGGCGTGTACGCGCGGCATCACATCGATCTGGGTGTGAAGGGCGAGCCCGAGGCGGTAGCGGCGGCGTTCGTCAAGCTGCGCGAGGGGGTGCACCTGCTGGGCGGCGATATCGTCGAACCCGAGGCGGCGGCTGCGGCGGCGAAACCGCGCGCCTGAGCCGCGCGGCATTTTTCAGGTGGGTTCGGGCGCTGCGGCGCCCGTTTTTCACCGCGCGCGTCTTCGATTCGAGCGCGGCTTGAGCGCATCATCGGCCTGTCACATTCGGCGCAGACGATGTGCCTGTTCTCACAGGCGCGCCCGCATCAAGGCGGTATTGCACCGGCCTCGACGAACCTCGGCAACAGCCAGGGATCAGGCAACACCTGCGCGAACACTTCAGGCAAAAACGAGGCCGCAATCGCGGTGCGACATCCCGTCATTCATGCGCCGATCCACGGCAACCCGCGAAAGCACCAGCCCGACACTGTCTTACGATGCCCTTGGCCGTCCTTGTCGCCTTCGAAGCCTTCCAGCAGGTCGTATGCCTTGTTGAAGCCGGCTTGCGTGGCGGCAATCGCGGCGAGCTTGGAGCGCGCCGCGCTGCGGCACAGGAACAGCACCGGCGTATCGGGCGTGGCCACCTGATTCAATTGCTGGAGGAACTCCTGATTCGGCACCGCGCCCGGATAACGTGTCCATTCGACATGCGCGTATTGTCCGTCGCCGATAACCGGCCGGCCGACCCAATCGAGTTCGGCGCGGGTACGCACGTCGACGAGGCGGGCGCGCGGATCGAGCTGCAACAGTTCGAATGCTTCCGCCGGCGACACTGCGCCCGCGTACGGCAACTGGTTCTCGTTGCGGCGCTTGTCCGCGACTGCGTACAACTGTTCGAGCGAGCTCATGAGCGCAAATCTCCTTCGGACCAAATAATCATTCTAGCGCGCGGCAAGGTCGCGCATGCATGGCTCGAACGGCGCAGAACGGCGTGATCGTCGCGACGGGAGGTGCGCGCGAACTTGGTGCAAATTTCCGTGCATGCACCAAAATAAAGAAGATGAATGTTGCCGATTTGGCGAATGCACGTATTTGGTGCGACGCAGAGCCCAAAGTTTTTAGGGCTGCATGTGGCGCGGTGCGCCCATTCCCCGCAAACGCGCGCGTGGTGTGGTTTTGCGCCGGGTTGGCGCATACATGGCACAGAAGCTGCTTTATTGGTGCCGATCGATTTGTCCGAGCATAGTTTTATATTCATCCTGAGGCATTGAGGGGTGGACGTGCCGGGACGGGTCAGCTAGATTGGGCGGCGGCTGAATCCGCCGAATTCGTTAATCAGGAGATAGGTTATGAGTAAATCCGTGGCCGACGTCGTTCAACTCGTCAAAGACGAAGACGTCAAGTTTGTCGACTTCCGTTTCACCGACACGCGCGGCAAAGAGCAACACGTTTCGGTGCCGGTGTCGGCATTCGATGAAGACAAGTTCGAAAGCGGCCATGCGTTTGACGGTTCGTCGATTGCCGGCTGGAAAGGCATCGAAGCATCGGACATGTTGCTGGTCCCGGACGCGAACACGGCCTTCATCGACCCGTTCTACGAAGAATCGACCCTCGTGCTGACCTGCGACGTCGTCGAACCGGCGGACGGCAAGGGCTATGAGCGCGACCCGCGCTCGCTGGCAAAGCGCGCTGAAGCGTATCTGAAGAGCACGGGCCTCGGCGACACGGCATTCTTCGGTCCGGAACCCGAATTCTTCATTTTCGACTCGATCAAGTGGGGCACGGATCAGTCGGGCACGTTCGTCAAGATCGGTTCGGAAGAAGCACCGTGGTCGTCGTCGATGGACTTCGAAGGCGGCAACACCGGCCACCGTCCGGGCACGAAGGGCGGCTATTTTCCGGTCGCTCCGGTCGACACGTTCCAGGACATCCGTTCGGAAATGTGTCTGCTGCTCGAACAGATCGGCATTCCGGTCGAAGTGCACCACCACGAAGTCGCGGGCCAAGGCCAGAACGAAATCGGCACGAAGTTCTCGACGCTGGTGCAACGCGCTGACTGGCTGCAGCAAATGAAGTACATCATCCACAACGTCGCGCACACGTACGGCAAGACGGCAACGTTCATGCCGAAGCCGGTGGTCGGTGACAACGGTTCGGGCATGCACGTTCACCAGTCGATCTGGAAAGACGGCACGAACCTGTTCGCAGGCAACGGTTACGCAGGTCTGTCGGAATTCGCGCTGTTCTACATCGGCGGCATCATCAAGCATGCTCGCGCGCTGAACGCGATCACGAACCCGTCGACGAACTCGTACAAGCGCCTCGTGCCGCACTTCGAAGCACCGGTCAAGCTGGCTTACTCGGCACGCAACCGTTCGGCGTCGATCCGCATTCCGCACGTGTCGAACCCGAAGGGCCGCCGTATCGAAACGCGTTTCCCGGATCCGATGGCGAATCCGTACCTGTGCTTCTCCGCGCTGATGATGGCGGGTCTGGACGGCGTGCAGAACAAGATTCACCCGGGCGAAGCCGCCGACAAGAACCTGTACGACCTGCCGCCGGAAGAGGATGCAAAGATCCCGACCGTGTGCGCCGGCCTCGACCAGGCTCTGGACGCGCTGGACGGCGACCGCGAGTTCCTGACGCGCGGTGGCGTGTTCACGGATTCGATGCTCGACGCGTACATCGAACTGAAGACGGGCGAGCTGCAACGCTATCGTCAGTCGGTGCACCCGATCGAATTCGAAATGTACTACTCGCTGTAAGCGGCAATGGCGCTTCGCCCTTCACACGGCGAAGCGCTTTGCCCGACGCTCGCGATCGGTCACGAAGGGACGGCGGCGCCGTCCCTTTTTTGTTAGGCCGAGCACAACGTTTGCGGCGTACGGGCGTGGTAGAGGTATCGAGCAAGGCAACACGCGGACTACCTGATTTATCACCATCTCCTATCGGCCAGACTGCAAGATGGTTCTAAAGAATCTGATCAAGGCAAGGAAAGGGCACGAGCAGACGCTCTCGGACGACGCTCAACTCGTCAGCTCCGGATTGCTGCCCGGCTTCGAGGCGTTGCCGACGGTTGTGCTGGTGCTCGAAAAGCGCACGCTGCGCGTCGCGTTTGCGAATCCGTCAGCGGAGTCGATGCTGGATCTCTCGCGCCGGCAACTCACGCAGATGGCGTGGCCGGACATCTTTTCGAATGCCGACGAACTGGTCGCGACCATTTCCGCGATCGCCGCCCACCGTTTTCACGCGACGCATCTGGACGCCGTGCTCGAACGTCCGGGCCACGAGCCGCTGCATGTGCATGCGATCGTCGGCTTTCTGGAAAGCGCGCAAGACTATGTGCTGCTCGAACTGTTCGAGAACGAGCGGCATTTACGCACCGACCGTGAGGAGCGCATCAACGACCTCACGGCGGTCAACAAGCAACTGATCCGCAATCTCGCGCACGAAATCAAGAATCCGCTGGGCGGGATTCGCGGTGCGGCGCAACTGCTCGAGTTCGAACTCGGCGAGCGTCAGCGCGATGAGTTGCGCGAGTACACGCAGGTCATCATCAAGGAATCGGATCGGCTGCAAACGCTGGTCGACCGTTTGCTCGAACCGCACCGCCATCCGCATATCGTCGGCGACGTGAACATTCACGAGGTGTGCGAGCGCGTGCGCCAGGTGATTCTCGCGGAGTTTCCGCGCGGCCTCACCATCGAGCGCGATTACGACGTGAGCGTGCCGGACCTGCGCGGCGACAAGGAGCAACTGATCCAGGCGCTCCTGAACATCGTGCGCAACGCGGCCGAAGCATTGCGCGAACGGATTTCGCAAGGCGATGCGCGGATCGAATTGCGCACTCGCGTGGCCCGCAAGATCACCGTGTCGAAACGTTTATGTAAGCTGGCATTGGACTTGCGTATTACTGACAACGGCCCAGGCATTCCCGAAGAAATCCGTGACCGCATTTTCTATCCGCTCGTGTCGGGGCGCGAGGACGGCAGTGGTCTCGGACTGACGCTCGCGCAGACATTCGTGCAGCAGCACGACGGTTTGATCGAAGTGGATAGCCGCCCGGGCCATACCGAGTTTCAGATTCTGCTGCCGCTCGACTGCTAACACGATATGTATCTCAAGACTTCTGACCGACCCATATGAAGCCGATCTGGATAGTAGACGACGATCAATCGATTCGCTGGGTGCTCGAAAAAGCACTGGCTCGCGAAAACTTCGCGACCCGCAGCTTCGCGAACGTGCGCGAAGCGTCGGCCGCGCTCGATCACGACAGCCCGCAGGTGCTGGTTTCCGATATCCGGATGCCTGGCGGCTCGGGCCTCGAATTGCTGCAAACCGTCCGTGACAAGGTGCCGGGCTTACCCGTCATCATCATGACGGCATTCTCCGATCTGGATAGCGCGGTCGCCGCATTCCAGGGCGGCGCGTTCGAATACCTCGCCAAACCTTTCGACGTCGACAAGGCGGTCGAACTGATTCGCCGCGCGGTGGACGAAAGCATGCGCGGCGAACAGACGTGGGACGAGCGCGTCACCGAAACACCGGAAATGCTCGGCCAGGCGCCGGCCATGCAGGACATGTTTCGCGCGATCGGCCGACTGTCCCATTCTGCCGCAACCGTGCTCATTACCGGCGAATCAGGCACCGGGAAGGAACTGGTCGCGCGTGCGTTGCACCGACATAGCCCACGCGCGAACGGTCCCTTCATCGCGCTGAACACCGCGGCCATTCCAAAGGATCTGTTGGAATCCGAATTGTTCGGTCATGAGCGGGGCGCTTTCACCGGCGCGCAGGCCATGCGCCAGGGGCGCTTCGAGCAGGCTGAGAACGGCACGCTCTTTCTCGACGAAATCGGCGACATGCCGTTCGATTTGCAGACGCGGTTGTTGCGCGTGCTGTCGGACGGTCAGTTTTATCGCGTCGGCGGCCACAATCCGCTGCGCGCCAATGTGCGCGTGATCGCGGCGACGCACCAGAATCTCGAATCGCGTGTTCGTCAGGGTCTGTTTCGGGAAGACTTGTATCACCGTCTCAATGTGATCCGCTTGCGTTTGCCGGCCTTGCGCGAACGTAGCGAAGACATTCCGCTCCTCACGCGCCACTTCCTGCAAAAGAGCGCGCGCGATCTCGGCGTCGAGCCGAAGCGCGTGTCCGAAGAGGCGCTGGCCTATCTCGCTTCGCTGCCGTTTCCGGGCAACGTGCGTCAGTTGGAGAACCTCGCCAACTGGCTGACGGTGATGGCGCCCGCGCAGACGATCGAGATCAAGGACTTGCCGCCCGACCTCGGACCCGCGCAAGCAGGCGTGACCGATCTGGCTGGTGGTGGCGGCGCGATCGGTGCGGGGGAGGCGAGCCTGGCCGGCGGCGCGCCGGTCAACGGCGCGAGCGCTGCGGTGCATCCGGCCGCGGCGGGCGGATTGCCGGTTGCGAGTCCTGTCAGCGCCTGGGAAGGTGGCTTGCGCACCGAAGTCGCGCGCATGTTGCGCGAGAACGCGGCGGACGTCATGGACGAACTCGCGCGCCGGTTCGAAGCAGCGGTGATTCGCGAGGCGCTGGACTTCACGCGCGGCCGCAAGGTGGAAGCGGCCGAGCGTCTTGGCATCGGCCGCAATACGATTACTCGCAAGATTCAGGAACTGAATCTCGAGCCTTAAGGGGATTGCCTGGTCGGTAATCCTATCTATTCTGAACGTGATGCCTGGCACCATGGGCGCTTTGGCGCGCATGGTGCGGCACGATGTCGCCTTAACGAGTTCACCCGCAGAGCGGGCCGCATAATCGGTTCTCCTTTCTATTTCGGGAGCCGTTATGTCGACGCCGTTTTCCTGGCCTCTTTCGCCCGACACCTTCCTCGCACTCGAAGCGCTCGACGATCCGGTGGTGCTCGATTGGGTGGAGCGGCAGAACGCGCGTACGCTTGCGGCATGGGGGAGCGGGGCGCGCTTTGGCGCGTCCAAAGACCGGCTCGCCGCGATTTACTTGCGTGACGATCGCCCGGTCATCCCCGGGCGATGGCGGGATTGGGCTTACGATCTCTGGCAGGACGAACACAATCCCCGAGGTATCTGGCGCCGCACTTTATGGGCGAATTGGCGTGCAGGCCAATCCGACTGGCAGACATTACTCGATCTCGATCTGCTTTGCGAAGAAGAGCAGATGCCGTGGGTGTGCGTCGACGAGAAGATTCTCGATCCGGATGGCGACCGGGCGCTGATTTTCCTCTCGGCCGGTGGGTCGGATGCGCTCGTCGTGCGCGAGTTCGATCTGGAAACACTGCGTTTCGTCGACGATGGATTCGCGCTTCCCGGACCAGGCAAGCATTCGATTTTCTGGATCGACCGTGACACTGTCTATGTTGCTTGGGACAACGGCGGCGCGAGTCTGACGCGTTCCGGCTACCCGCGCGAAGTGCGGCGCTGGGCGCGCGACACACCGATAACGGACGCACCGGTCGTGTTCCGCGCAGAATTCGACGATGTCTCGGTTTGCGCCTTTTACGATCACGTCGATCGGCGCCACGCGCTGTCCGTCGCCGTCGATTCATTTGATTCGGAGACCTACTATCTTTCCGCTTCGCAGGAGTGGCAGCGTTTCGACGCGCCGACGCACGTCGCAATCGAGGCGTGGGCCGGCTGGCTGCTGCTTCAACCGCGCCTTCCCTGGGATTGCGGCGGGGTGGTCTATGCCGGCGGGACATTGCTCGCCGTTCGCGAGGCGGCATTCTTGCGCGGCGAGCGCGATTGCGTGCCACTCTTCGTGCCCACGCCGACAACTTCGGGCTGCGGCTACTCGATCACGCAGCACCAGCTGATCGTTTCATATCTCGACGACGTGCAGCAGCGCACGGTTCTGTGGCATGCAAGACCGTCGGGCGATGCGTCCTGGGAGTGGATATCGCGCGAGTTTCCATTGCAGGAGAACGTGCAGGTCGGTGTTTCGCCGATCGAGTCGACCATCGGCGACGAGGCGTATGTCAGTGTGGAGGACTATCTTCAGCCGGGTGGTTGCTGGATTGTCGATCTCGCGCAGGATGATCTCTCGCAGTGGCAATTGATTGACCGATACCCTGCCAGTTTCGATGCCACGCCTTTCGCGGTGACGCGCGCTCATGCGGTGTCGGCGGACGGCACCCGGGTGCCCTATACCGTGATCGGGCCGCGAGAGCGCACAGAGCAACCGCGGCCGTGTTTGCTGAACGGGTATGGCGGCTTCGCGATTTCGCTGACGCCGGGCTACATGAGCGGGGTCGGTCTCGGTTGGTTGGAGGCCGGCGGTGTCTACGTGGTGGCGAATACGCGTGGTGGCGGGGAGTTCGGCCCTGCCTGGCATACCGCGGCGGTGGGTCCCAACCGGCAGCGCGCGTTCGACGACTTCATCGCTGTCGCGCAGGCGCTCATTGACACCGGGGTGACGACGCCTGCGCAACTGGGCATTCAGGGCGGTAGCAACGGTGGCCTGCTGGTGGCGGCGTGCATGGTGCAACGGCCCGAGTTGTTCGGTGCCGTGGTCAGTCAGATGCCGCTGCTGGACATGAGCCGCTACCATCTTCTGCACGCAGGGGCATCATGGCTCGAAGAATACGGCGATCCGGATGTTCCTGAGGACGCGAGCGTGCTCGCCGCGTATTCGCCTTACCATCGGGTGTCGGCTGACCTGCAGTACCCGCCCGTGCTGTTCATGACATCCACCGACGACGACCGCGTGCACCCCGGCCATGCCCGCAAGATGGCCGCACGAATGCAGGCGCTCGGCGCCGTGCAGGTCTGGTACTTCGAGGACACGCAGGGCGGCCACGCAGCCGCGGACGGGCTGCAAATGGCGGAGCAGGACGCTCTTGTCCTCGAGTTCTTGTGGTCGTGCCTGGGTGACGGCGAGCGGCGCGCCACCTGAGCGCCTTGCGGGCGCGTGAGGTCCAGTCAGTCGGCCAGGCGAGCGTCAGCCGAGTTGCGCGACAACCGGCGCGTGGTCCGACGGCTGATCCCACTTGCGGGGCACCTTGTCGATGTCGCATGACGAGCACACTTCAGCCAGCGCCTTCGACAGCAGAATGTGATCGATGCGCAACCCGGCGTTACGGCGAAACGCCATCATCCGGTAGTCCCACCACGAGTAGAGCTTCTCCGGCTGCTCGAACTGGCGGAATGCGTCGACGAGGCCAAGTTCGATCAGGCGCACGAACTCCGCGCGCTCCTCGGGCGACACCAGATTCTGGCCCTCCCACGCTTTCGGATCGTGCACGTCGCGATCTTCCGGCGCGATGTTGTAGTCGCCGAGCAGCGCGAGCCTCGGATGCAATGCCATCTCGCTCGCGATCCAGTCGTGCAGTGCGGCGAGCCAGCGCAGCTTGTAGGCGAACTTGTCGGTGCCCGGTGCCTGGCCGTTCGGGAAGTAGGCGGAGATAACGCGCGTGCCTTCAATGGTCGCTGCAATTACGCGTTGCTGCGGATCCTCGAACCCGGGAATGTTGCGCACGACGCTGTCTTCGTCGACCGTCAGGCCGTCGCGCACCAGAATGCCGACGCCGTTGTAAGTCTTCTGACCGGCAAACCAGCTCCGGTAACCTTTCTCCGCGAGTTCGGCGCGGGGAAATTTTTCGTCCGGCAACTTCAGTTCCTGAAGGCACAACACGTCGGTGCCGCTGGTTTCGAGCCAGTCGATCACATGCTGCTGGCGGACTTTGAGGGAGTTGACGTTCCAGGTGGCGATTTTCATGACATTCTCACAAGCTTGCGTGATTCCGATAGTCCCGCATCTTATCGCGCGGAAGAGGGGGCGGTGAAAATGGCCCTGGCGCGGCAACGAAAATAAAAGGGCGGTGCCGTCCCGCTGCGGCGTATAGTGGGATCACACACACTCGCATTCTTGCGCATCGGGGGAGGCATCATGGCTGAACTTTATCCGGCTCTTTATAAGGACTTCGAAGTGCACCCGTTGGTGTTTTCGCGGACGTTCGACAAGTTCGATGGCCACAAGCGTCATGCCGAAGGTTACGACGTTGCGGTACGCGTTTGCCGGCCCGGCGCGATTAGCGGCTCGACGGCGAGCCGCGTGTTTCGTCTCGTGCGGCCGTCCACGTTTTCCGATTTTGGCGTGGCCAAGCGTAGCGCGAGCCAGTACGGCGCTGATATCATCGACGGCAAGGTGGAAGGCGCGACGGTCCAGGATCTGTGAGTCGTTTCGCGAGCGCGAAATAATTCGCGCGTTTGTTTGACGTATTGGGAACATCTCTATACAATTCGTTTTCTCTGACGCGGGGTGGAGCAGTCTGGCAGCTCGTCGGGCTCATAACCCGAAGGTCGTAGGTTCAAATCCTACCCCCGCAACCAAAGCCCAGTAGTGAGTGTTGCGATAGCTGGGTGGCATGCAAAAGGTTCATTGCTTGCAGGGCAATCGTCATGTAGTTCAGGCGTGAGTGTCCAAAAAAATCGCAAGATATCGCAAAACATCAAACCCGCTACGGCGGGTTTTTTGTTTTCCGCATCTGACCTATTGAGACCCGCTGGCTAACGCATTCGACAACTGCTCGTGCGAAAGTGCGTGCATTGCAACCATTCGCGGCAGCGGGCTTGCAAAGGAAGGGATATCACTTGATCGTCGTGAGCGATCTCAACGCGCTACACCACCGCGCGCCAGACGCGGGCGCGGATTAACGCAAATTCGCGCCGTACGCTGCGTTCGCGATGGATGGCGTCACCTGAGCCGCACCAGCTCAATCATTGTCCTGTCTCCCTATCTTGGTCGTTCGTACCGACTCGCTTGCCGCGGAAGCAGGGAAGGGGTTGGTCAAGTCGCGGTTGCGAAGCCATCCGGTCACGATCTTACGAGAGTCTGTTTCGTCAATCGACATATCGGGACTCACGTATCGCGCGTACGAGTAACCTTCGCGCCGGCTAAGTAATGTGACGAGATCTCCTGGCAAAATATACTGTCGCCGTTTGCCGATGCCCGGTTTTTCATAGAAATAGGTCTTGTTGGTGGAAACGGCGATACCAACGGCGTCGAATCGTTCAGTCGCCGAATACTGACTTGCGCCACGTTCTCCGGGCGCCGCATTAAACAAGCCCGCTGCACTCTGACACCCCGCGTGCGGACGATCTGTTTTTAGCGCGATTTCATTGTCGTGCAGATACAGCGTGCCGTCGATTTCCGCCCGTGGGTCGCGTTGAGCATAGGAGAACACTCCTTTATAGGGAATGAAGTCGAACGTCTTCATTCGCAACACCTCTGTTCCGTCCGCGCTTTTGACTCCCTCATCTCTGTTCGCCATGAACAGGAACCCGCATGAGAATGGGGTTTCCTGGGCGCGGTAATAGCCGACGATATCCTCTCCCGACTGATACGTTACGAAACTCAGTTCGTCGTATGTCGTGGCGACACCGGCGGTGGCGATTTGGCAGGCCAACATAAGGAAGCAGGATGCAATCGCTTTGAAAAGCCCTCTATTTGAATTTTTCATAAAATTTTCTCATCGAGTCAGGATATTTTTGAGGGTAATGCTGGCCGTTGTAATAATATGCAAAAGACTCCCAGTTCTTGTCTTGCAGGGCTTTTTTTGCTGAACTGTTCATGTTGACGTAGGCGACAAAAAGATCAAATTGCTCGTCAACGCCCTGCATTTCGAGGTTGGCTAACTCGATGGGACTTGCGTAGCCCATTTCTTCGTAGAAAAAGGCCAACACCTGGAATGCTCCCCATGAGCAGGCCATTATTGCGGCGTCACGATTCAGCGCGCATGCCTGAACAAACCGCTCGTATTGGTGCATGACTTTTTCATCGCTGTGCGACCAGCCATGGTCGTCAGTTTCGCCAGCCGTGTATCCGCCTTGAATCGGCAGGCAAAGATTAGGAAATGCCGGGAAAGGATTCGGCTGCTTTTTTAATAAAGCCGGCTTTTCATTTCTCTTGTCCTTCGGCAAGAGGGATCGAAAGAAGACATGACGTTCGTAGCGAATTTTTGGCAAGCCGTTGTCACAGAATCCCACCCCATCGCTTTCGGTCATCGCGACCGCCTTGATGGCAGCCGTCTCACAGCCGAGAGTCTTCGCCGCCTCAGCGTATTTCTTCTCGCTTATTTCGAGCGTTTTGGGATAGTTGAGCTTCGATCCGAGCACGTTAAATGCGACAGTGGTCGGCTTGCCGGTATCGACAATCGTATAGTGGTGGTCAATGGTCACGGTCGTCTTTTCCTTTTTCGTCTTGTCGTCGATCGTGGTTTCCTTATGACGTGTCGGCGTATCCTTTTTGACTTTGCCTTGCTCAGTGACTTTCTGCGACCAACCGATATAAGGCCCAAACTCGCCCACGAGCCGCTCGATGGTCATGACTTCACCGTGTTTCACGACAGGAAGATTCAACTCCTGCTCGAATTCCTCCTTTGGCGTGAGCTTCGTCGTGGCTTCCAGGTGGTATTCGGGGCTGGTGACCGTAAATACGCTGATGTCTTTCTTCGGTGTGACCGTGGCCTTCCAGACGAACTCGCCTCGACGGTTCTTCACCAGCACGTCAATCGGCTGGTTGCGTGCGGCATTGCGAATCGTGATCGCGTAGCCGTCTTTGTCCGTTGTCGCTTCAATGGTGTTTGCAATTGCAGGCGGAGGAGGCGCGGTAGCCGCGGAGGCGACAGCGGGAGCGGACGTGGCTAGCGGTGCCGATGCGTCGACAGCGTCGGTCTGCGCGCCTGTTGCCCATTGCGGAGCGGGCCGCGCGCCCGCACCCGCCTTGATCTGCACGGAGAGTCCTTCAATGGGCTTCTGCAGGACGTCACGAAAGACAAGGGTAGCTTGCACGTAGGGCGCAGCCGATGCCTTCGGCTGACTTGCTGGATGCTTGTGATGAGCCATAGGTTCTTGCAGGTTCGTTGTTCGTTTGCACACACGACTCACGCCGACGCGTCGCTATCGTCGGACTCGTCATGGTCGTACGCGTCTTCCGCGACGCGCCAGTCGCCCGCGCCAACTTCGCACTGCACTTGTGTCGATGCCGGCGTGGTGACGGTGAGCGTGGCCCCGTTCGTCAACATCCCCTGCTGCTGGATAGTGCCGTCGGGCAGATAAATTCGATAAGACTGGTCTGCCAGCCTTAGGCCGACGCCATGATTCCTGGCGACGGTACTCACGTCGAACGTCTGGGTGTAAATGCCGGCCGGATTCTGAACGAGCGGGGCGAGCGGAAGGACGGGCAGTGGCGCGCGCATCGACGATGCGTCCGGTTTGCCCCAGTAAGGGGTCTTTTCGAGAATGGGCCCGGGTGAGCCGTTGACGATGCCGCCCGCGCTGATCTGGATGTACGAACCGCCCGCGCCAATCCAGACCTCCTTCGCGGCGGTGAGAACGATCTTGCCGTCTGTGCTGCCAATGGTGATGTCCTTGAGAGCGGCAAGCGCCAGTTCATCGCTTTGCGCCTGGATGTCTATCCTGCCTTTCGCCGCGATCAGCTTCATGCCGAGCGCGTAGGCGAACATGGAGATCGCACCGCGCACCGAGGCGAGTAAAGACCTCCCTGATGACACGCTCACGTCGCGGCCCGCCGTGACCGCATGATCATTTGCGCTCGCCATGTGCGTGCCGTCGGCCGCCGAGGTCGCGATGCCCGCGCTACTCGCCAGCAGCAAATCGGGGCGCGTCATTTCCGGTGACGGGTTCTCGCAGGTTCTTGCGCCGCCGTTGAGCGCGTTGTTCTGCGCGCCGATCGAGCGGGCTGCGTCGTTCTGGTTTGCTTCGATGGGTTGGGCGTTGTGCCGCTGCGCAAGCTGCGCGAGGTCTTCATGCTGTTCGCGCGCCCGCGTTAGACGCTGCACCGTTTCACCCATGTCCTTGACGGGCGACATTGCCCCGGCCCGTGGTTCGGTCGTCACCAGCATGCCCTGGTTTGCACGCACCACGCCGTGCGCCTGCGTTGCCAGTTCGAAGCCTTCACCGCGCGCCTCGTCGCGTCCTTGGTGTCCGTCGATACGCGTGTTAAAGCCAAGCACGAGCCGCGACTGCGCGTGGTCACTTGCAACCTGAACCTGCAACTGTCCAGGAGTGTCGTCCGTCACGACGCTGTTGGCCGAGTGGCCTTTCAGTTCCCGGCTGCGCCAGCCCGACAGCGTATCGTTCTTCGGCAAGGCCCACGGAGCCTGGTGAAGCTCTGTCGTATGCTCGGACATGATGTAGGGCCGGTCCGGGTCGCTGTCGTAGTAGCCCACCAGAACGTGGTGTCCGACGCGCGGCAGCCACATGGCGCCGTGTTCGGCGCCATGCCAGGGCGACGCGACCCGCAGCCAGCAGCTTGCGTCCTGGTCGGTCGGCCCGATCCTGTCCCAGACAAAATGAGCTTTGACGCGCCCGTACTGGTCACAATAAGTTGACTCTTCTCCGTACCCCGTGATGACGGCCGCTTCGGCGTAAGCGCGGGGCTTCTTCGCTTTTTGCGGCGCACGGTAGAACGTAGCGGCGGGCACGGCCATAAACTTCGTTTCACAACTGTACGGGCGCATGAGACTGCCGTGCTGCGAGACGGTGTCGTTGTTGACGATTTCGGTATGGGTGGACACGACTAGGTATTCGCCGTCGCCGGGCGTCAGCGGATAGCCCTGGAGGGCAAACGTATAGCCCGTCATCAGTCCGCGCAGGTTGCCTTTGCCTTTCGCGCGCAGACTCTTCGAACGGTGTGCTTCGACTTTCACGCGTGCGAGGTGCTTGCTGTCGAAGTCGGGATCATTGCGCCACGAAGGATCGACACCGTTCGGTCCTTCCATGGGCTGCGAGTAGTCGCCCCACGCATATTCCTCGGCGTTGTCGCATGAGCGCTGACTGTGGTCCGCCTGTTCGACCGTCAGCGCCGCAAGTGACTGCGTGTAGTCGTAGTCGACCAGCGTCACCTGGCCCGTCGTCAGTTGCCGGGCAACGCGAAACGCGTGGATATGTTCTTCGTCGATGCGCTGGCCGTCGCGGTCGAGAAAGCGCAGCGTCTGATAAGCGGGCGGGTGCTTCTGATAGGCGCCAGGCGAGTCGCACAACACCAGCGTGCTCTCGTTGAAGAAGAACGTAATGCCCCATTCCTGCCACAGCCGGGACAGCCACGCGAAATCCGACTCCCACCACTGCCGCTGATACTCGCGCTTCGGATAGGGGCGGCGCGCAGCGCCGGGACCGGCGAGGCGCATGTCGAACGGGTACGGGTATTTCTGCAGTACCTCGCGCGTTATCTCGGTCACGTCCTTGTCTTGCAGGATCCGGCTATCACGGTTCAACGTGGCGAGATATAACCAGGGGCGAATGTTAAGGCGGTAGTACGCACGCCGCTCATCCGCGCCGACGCACTTCGCCGAGACGATCAGCCCTGTCAGCTTGCGCACGTCCGCGCCGCAGTTCGCTGCCGTGCCCGAGCGGCCCGGATCTGAGGCGCCACTGCCCTCGATAGCGATGTTGACGGTGACTTCCTTGCCGATCAGCGAGTCGACGTCGACTAGCCGCTGCGCCTCGACAACGCTCAGCCGCGCGTCATCCATCGTGCTGACATCGACATCGTAGTCGTACAGACGGCCGAGCTTCTCTTTCCCCGCCAGCCGGCCAACGACGAACAGTGATTCGCCTGCCCATTGCGGCAGCGCCTTGCCGCTCATTTCCAGCGTGCGCGGCTGTTTAAACCAGGACATCGGCGACTCCGATCATCAGCAACTCCCTTGGCGAGCAACTCAGATAGGGTGGTAAATCAGGCACTGGAAAATGAGATCGTCACGCTGCTCAAACCGCGTCGCGCGTGCCGGCGCGCGGTGGCCAGCGTCCAATGCGTCCGCGCTGCTTCGAGCGCAGTACGGTCGTGGTGAACGAACGAGGCGACACATGGCGTGCCACGTAGCGTTCCAGCACGAGCGCAAGTGTGTACGGGCTCACGCCACCGAACTCCGTTTCGTCGAAAGTCAGCTCGCATTCAATCCCGCGGCCGAACATGTGATCGCCGTCGAGCGCCAGACGACGGTTGACAGGCGTGGCGGTTGCGCCCACGAGCCCGGCCACGTGACGCCGCAATTCAGGAGACTCGGTGCCCAGGTACAGGTCCATCAGCGTGCGCAGTGCGTCGCCGGCGCACGGTTGATCCGGCCGGCCGTCGAACGCCCTGTAGGTGAAGCTCAGTTGTCCGATCAACTGCCATGCGCGCTTACCGAACGCAAGCGGCGGCCGTGGGGTTGTCGGCGCGCGTAGCAGGCCAATGCTCTTTTGGGGAATCGAGCTCGCCACAGACAGGTCGGACACTCCGTTGAGCGGCACCACGCACGGGAGGTCACGATTGGTCAGGAGCGCTTCGAGCGACACATTGCGAATGCCTTCGGCATCCGGCATTCCGTTCTGGTCCAACAGCGAGAGGAACGTGCGTGTTTCCGTGAACGGCCGGCGGCTGCCGTAGTGGCGGGAGTCATCAGCCGGGCGGGCCAACTCGCGCCGTATCGTAAAGTAGCGCCCGCTTTGACCATCGCCATCCCGGTAGCGCGCGTGCAGGGGATGGAGTCGCAGCGCTTCCGCGTGTTCCGAAACCTGTCCCCAGGCACCCGATACCGAATACACATCGTAGTCACGCGGAAATTTGGCCACAGGCACGAGCGGGTGGCCAGTCGCCCGAGCGCCGAGCGTCAGCCACTCGGTGCGCCGTGGAAACAGGTTGATGATGGGCGTGCAGAACAGCGCGAAATGCGATGCGTCGACCGTCTCTGCCAGCTCGTCCACGCGGCGGTCGAGCAACACGACGATTTCAGCCTCGTTGCTGCCGATGGCGGACAACCCCTTGCAGAGGCCGGTGAGCGTGAAAAACCAGAAGCGTGCGGGGCAGCTGAAATACTCCTGCAACAGGTTGTGCCCGTGGAACTTGTGAGGGACGGCGGGCAGCAGGCCCTGTTCCGGCTCGAGTGCATCATGCACGACCGCATTCTCGGTGACGACATGCAGCGTGCCGGTCGTGAACTCGCCGGGTACGCCCGTGATGGTGGCCACGCCGGCCGCGTGAACCAGTTCGAACAGGTGCGAGGCGCTCGCTTCGTCGCCGGCCAGACAGACCGTCAGCCGGTCGAGCTCCGCGAGACTTGAGATCGGCGCGCCGTTGATCGTTCGCAGAAGAAGCCGCAACGCGCCCTGTATCTGCACGTCTTGGGCGACGTAGCGGCCGAGCCCCGGAATGTCGGGCGGAATGCCGGTTAGCCGTGCCTGCGCGATTTCCAGTGGATACAGCGTCACGTCCTGGCTGCTGCGGAACTCACAGGCCGTCAACTCACCGTCTGGCACGCGTGACATGAAGGCGGTGCCGCGCGGCACCACGGTTGCGTTGGCGAACTGCTTTCCTCGTACGAGCGGGAACACACGCGCGACAGCCATTGAGGGAGTCTGGCTGACATAGTTCGGATAGAGGGTTTGCAGCAGCGGCTGGGTGAACTCCGCGAAGGTTTCATCGAGGCGCATCTGCATGCGCGCGGTCGAGAAGGCCGATGACTGGAGCAAGCGCTCGACGAAGGGATCGCCGACTTCGCCCGCCTGCATGCCGAGTCGCTTCGCGATCTTCGGATGCGCGTTGGCAAACTCCTGCGCCAGTTCGTGCATGTAGAGCAGTTCGGCGTTGTAGTGCTCAAGAAGTCGCGGATGCATCTGTGCACATTATCTCGGGCAGCGCCTTGGCAAGGCAAACGGAAGGGTGCGTCCGTTGCAGGGGTGGACACGCGTGTCCTCTACATATCTCATCGCTATGTCATCCTTATTATTTGAGTTGAAAGACAGACCAGAACCGTCATTGAATCGTAAGCCGGCCCATCCTGCCATCGGAAAATTCACAAAAGGGCGGGAGATATTTCCCTTAGCGCGCACGCGTCGAACACAGTGCGAATTGGCTGCACGAGGTCAGCGCGCACTGCTTTCCTGATCGGTCCCATTAGCGTCGCAATGATTTGCCTTGCGTCGTTGGTCGAGTCAGCGGTTACGGCCTCTCCAGGCTCCTGTGTTTTGCCGTGACCCGTTGCGACACTTCGTCAAACCGGCCGTCGACAATCTGGGTTCGTGCCGTTTAAATATGACGTGTACGACGCAGATGAATCAGCAAAGCGATGCTGTCGCCGTGAGCGCTGTGAGAACCTGCATGATTCGCGATGAGCGAAATCTGATCGCTACCTTCGATAGCGGCACGGTGATTCTTATCCTGCGGCGCACAGCGAGGCTGCAAAGCTAGCCGGGAACCGAATCACGTCGTGACGGCATCCGGCCATGTCCGTTGCCGCTGCGGACAAGCCACCACCGTTCAGCAAGACAATCCATTTGCCAACTAAGGTGTTCGTCAACGGCCTTGTTCCGAGTCGTGCACATGCCGGCCAGGTGTTGGGAAGCGAAGCGGGTGAGCAAACACCACCCGTGCGAGAAACAGATCGGCACACTCCATCTTGTCGCGCCAGGCGCACGGCCCTCTCGCGCTACGTGCACAGGCAAGCGGATCGCGAGAGGCTCCTCAATGGCTAACGGATGGATGGATATGGCATCGAACTTGAGTGTGGGAACGAACGTGGTCACTGGTCAGGAATCCTACTTTGGTGAAGTGAAGCTGACACCCGAGCAGATCAGGCTCGTCAATGCGAGCCCCCAGTTTCGATCTCAATTATTCGATTATGGCAGTGACGTGAGTTCGGGCAATATGGATCCGATGAGCAGGGGCAAAGACATCGCCACGTATTTCGACGGCAGGCACATCGTAGTCGGTCAATATCAACACTCGACGATGTCTGACGCTTCCGTGCTGGGTCATTTGTCGCATGAAATTGGCCACTACGAGAATCGCGCGAACGATAAAGCGTTCAAGTCGCAGTATGCCGTCAATCCGCGCGATCCCCAGGCCTATAACGTGGCGGCGCTAACCGGTGCTCATCAAGAAGGGGAGGCGGTCGCGAATAACTTTCAGATTCAACAGGAAATCCAGAAAAGCACGGCCACTGAGAACGCGCCCGGAACCCAGATCGAAGTTAGCGGACTCCCGGGCCTCCAGGAAAAACTCGATGCCCTGCACGCAGTCGATGTGGGCGCAGGCAAGTCGAGCGCGGAGGATCGCAATAATCTTATCGTTGCCGGGATGAACGCCTATGTTAATGCAAATCCTTCCACCGCGACCGGTAAGTCCTACTACCAATACTACGGGGAGGGCAGTCGCGCGCCGGCACCTGAAACCGGCAGTATCAAGCAGGTCGAGTTCACCGGCGATGAGCAGGGTGACATTAATTCGATGATTGAGCATTGGGCGTCCGGCGATGTCGGCACGCAGACGTTCTCAAGAGGCAAAATCCAGACTGCAGAGCTCTCGGATGCTCACGGCGAATTAACCTCGACAGCGGCCTATAGTTACGCAAAGGACGGTGCCTATTCGGTCGACGTCAGGAACGGCGCCGGGCGTGAAACTGAGCGTGCCGAGTTCAATGCGGACAGGTCAGGAACAGTGCGCGATTATGCGAGCGATAACTCGTCTCAAGCCACTTCGTTCGATGTGAAAAGCCGCAACACCCAGATTGCCCAATTCGACAGCCAAGGAGAGAAAATCGAAGCGAATTACATCGTTCCAGAAACGGGAAAATTCGCCGTTCAGGATCGCAAGTCAACGGACGGCGGGCGTACGGTGTCCAACTATGATGCAGAAGGACGTGTTCGGGCGCAGTTCCAGTACGATCGCGATGGACAGCCCGTATTGTCGCGTGACCTTGACGAGAATGGTAAGGATACGTTCCTGGTGGAGTACCACAAAGACGGTAGCCGGACAGTCGCGACTGTCAATGCCGACGGTTCCGAGACTGCCCATATAGTTGACAGGAACGGCATGCGTGGCAAGGACGTCACGTTGCAGCCGCCAAAGGAAGCAGGCGCGGCTAAAGCCTGACGGTTTTTCTGACCCGCTTGCGGGGCAGCCGAGTCGCAGCCCCGCACGCAGGGCAATCAAACCGTTCGCCCGGGTAATAGGAAGATCTTGCCGTCCGCGCCGCGAAATGGTCATGTGCCTTGAGCACCGCCAGGGGCAGCTGGGCGCGGACGCGTGCGCCGAAGTCTTCCGCTCCGCCCGTGCTGCCCTCACTCCTCACCAATCGCCCACTCCACCGCCGCCTGCGCATGCAACGCGGTCGTATCGAACACGGGCAACACCGAGTCTTCCGGCTTGATCAGCAACGTAATTTCCGTGCAGCCGAGAATCACCGCCTGCGCGCCACGCGCGGCCAGCGCCTCGATCACACGCCGATACACCGCGCGTGAAGCGTCATTCACCTTACCGTGGCACAGCTCGTCGTAGATGATGCGGTGCACCTCGGCACGTTCGGCTTCATCCGGAACCAGTGTCGTCAGGCCATAGCGCTCGCGCAGGCGCCCTGTGTAGAAAGTCTGCTCCATCGTATAGCGCGTGCCGAGCAAACCCACTCGCTCGACGCCGGCCGCGCGCAACGCGTTGCCGGTCGGGTCGGCGATATGCAGGAACGGCACGTCGATCGCCGCTTCGATCGATTCATACACGCGATGCATCGTATTGGTTGCGAGCAGCACCAGATCGGCGCCGCCGCGTTCGAGTTGGCGCGCGGCATCGGCCAACTGTCGGCCAAGCGTGTCCCAGTCGCCCGTGCGCTGGAGCGCTTCGACCGGCGCGAAGTCGACGGTGAGCATCAGGCTGCGGGCGTTGTGGTGGCCGCCCAGGCGCGCTTTGGCGTGGCGGTTCAGGAGCCTGTAATACTCGGTGGACGATTCCCAACTCATCCCGCCGATCACCCCAATTGTTTTCATGTGCCTGCTCCCTGAGTGAATGACGGCGCGGCATCGACCGTCTGTCCGGCGAGTATAGGCGGGCGGCGGGACGCGCAGCCGGTACGCATCGCGCGCCGCTCGCCGGTACGGCCAGATGAAAAAACGCGGAAAAAACGCCGGATAAACGTCGCCACACGCTTTCTGACGCCGATAAAATCGTGATCAATCAGGAAGGGCCAAAGGGAGCGATACATGGATCTGATCATCCGCCGCGCGACGTTGCCACCGGGCGCCGCGCCGCAGCACAAGGAGCCGGTCGACATCGGCATCGAAGCGGGCCGCATCGTCGCCGTCGAACCGAATCTGGCCGCGAGCGCGCGCGAAGAAATCGATGCCGCCGGTTCACTTGTCACGCCGCCGTTCGTCGATCCACATTTCCATATGGACGCGACGCTCTCGTACGGATTGCCACGCGTGAACGCATCGGGCACGCTGCTGGAGGGCATCGCGCTATGGGGCGAACTGAAGCCGGACCTCACGCAGGAGGCGCTGATCGAGCGCGCGTTGCAGTATTGCGACTGGGCCGTCGCGCGCGGGCTGCTGGCCATCCGCAGCCACGTGGATGTGTGTGATCCGCGCCTGCTCGCGGTCGAAGCCCTGGTCGAAGTGAAGCGCCGCGTCGCGCCGTATCTCGACCTGCAACTGGTGGCCTTTCCACAAGACGGCGTGTTGCGCAGCGCGGGCGCTTTCGAGAATCTCAAACGGTCGATCGCGATGGGCGTGGATGTGGTCGGCGGCATTCCGCATTTCGAGCGCACCATGGCCGACGGCGCGCAGTCCGTGCGTCTCTTGTGCGAGTACGCGGCGGAGCAGGGCTTGCGCGTGGACATGCATTGCGATGAATCGGACGACCCCATGTCGCGTCACATCGAGACGCTCGCGGCCGAAACGCATCGGCTCGGCTTGCAGGGGCGCGTGACCGGCTCGCATCTGACCTCGATGCATTCCATGGACAACTACTATGTCAGCAAACTCCTGCCGCTAATGCGCGAGGCGGGCGTCGCGGCGATTGCGAATCCGCTGATCAACATCACGCTGCAAGGCCGCAGCGACACCTATCCGAAACGTCGCGGTATGACACGCGTGCCGGAAATGATGGCAGCGGGCATCAACGTCGCGTTCGGCCACGATTGCGTGATGGACCCGTGGTACAGCCTCGGCTCGGGCGACATGCTGGAAGTCGCGCACATGGGTTTGCATGTGGCGCAGATGACGGGTGTCGAAGGCATGCGCGCCTGCTTCGACGCGGTGACGGTGAACGCCGCGCGCATTCTCGGCCTCGAAGGCTACGGCATCGCGCCGGGCTGCGCGGCCAATCTCGTGTTGCTCGACGCGCGCGATCCGGTGGAAGCAATCCGCTTGCGCGCGGCGCGTCTTGCTGTGGTGAGTCGCGGCAAGGTGGTGAGCCGCGCGCCGGCTGCGCGTGCCGCGTTGTCGCTCGAAGGGCGGCCATCGGAAGTGGATTTCAAACTGCATCGCGCCTAGTTGCGCGTTCAGCGCTGACAAAGAAAAAGCCGGTGCTTGCGTTAAGCAAGTCACCGGCTTTCATCGGGCGACGCAAGCGCCGACGCTCGCATTAACCCCTCAATGCGCCGCGCCCGGCGTCATGCCGTTGTGACGCAGCAGTGCGTCGATATTCGGCTCGCGGCCGCGGAATGCCTTGAACGATTCCATCGCCGGACGGCTGCCGCCCACTTCCAGAATCTCCTTGCGATAACGCATGCCGGTCGCCTGATCGAGCACGCTGCCGCTCGCCGCTTGCGCCGCTTCTTCAAATGCCGCGTAGGCGTCGGCAGAGAGCACTTCAGCCCATTTGTAGCTGTAGTAGCCCGCCGCATAGCCGCCCGCGAAAATATGGCTGAACGTATTCGGCCAGCGCGAGAACGGTGCTTGCGGCACGACGTGGAAGCGCTCGTTGATTTCGCTCGCGAGTTCGGTGGCGTTCTTGGTGCCGGAGGCGTCGAAGCCGGTATGCAGTTGCATGTCGAACATCGAGAAGACGATCTGGCGCAGCGTGCCCAGACCGCTCTGGAAGTTCTTCGCGGCGAGCATCTTGTCGAACAGTTCGCGCGGCAACGGCTTGGCGGTTTCGACGTGCGAAGTCATGTCGCTCAGCACGTCCCACTCCCAGCAGAAATTCTCCATGAATTGCGACGGCAGTTCGACCGCGTCCCACTCCACGCCGTTGATGCCCGACACGCCCAGCTCATCCACACGCGTGAGCATGTGATGCAAGCCGTGACCGAACTCGTGGAACAGCGTGATCACTTCGTCGTGCGTGAAGCAGGCGGGCTTGCCACCGACCGGCGCCGAGAAGTTGCAGGTCAGATATGCGACCGGTGTTTGCACGCTGCCATGCGTGTGCTTGTGACGGCCGCGCGCGTCGTCCATCCAGGCGCCGCCGCGTTTGCCTTCGCGCGCATACAGATCGAGGTAGAACTGCGCGACGAGGCCGCCGTCCTGATTCTCGACGCGGAAAAAGCGCACGTCCGGGTGCCACACGGCCGCTTCGTCGCGGCGGATGCGCACGCCGAACAGCGTTTCCGTGACCTTGAAAAGACCCTTGAAAACGGCGTCTTCCGGAAAGTACTGTTTGACCTCGTTCTCGGAGAACGAATAGCGCTTCTGACGCAGACGCTCCGCGGCAAACGTCATGTCCCACGGTTGCAGTTCGCTCATGCCGAGTTCGTTCGCGGCGAATTCGCGCAGCTCCTTCCAGTCCTGCTCCGCATGCGGGCGCGCACGCGTGGCGAGGTCTTCGAGGAAGCTCATGACCTGGGCGGGCGACTCGGCCATTTTCGGCGCGAGCGAGACTTCGGCGAAGTTGTTGAAGCCGAGCATGTGCGCTTCTTCGGCGCGCAGCTTCAACTGCTCGGCGAGCACCGCGGTGTTGTCCCACTCGGGCTTGCCGTTGCCGTATTGCGGGCCAAGCTCGGAAGCGCGCGTCACGTACGCGCGATACATCGCCTCGCGCATGGGGCGATTTTCCGAGTACTGCATCACCGGGAAATACGACGGGAAATGCAGCGTGAATTTGTAGCCGGTTTTGCCTTCGCGCTCGGCCGCTTCCCTGGCGGCTTCGACCACGTCTTCGGGCAGGCCGGCCAGTTGCGCTTCATTGCCGGCTTCGACGATATACGCATACGCATTGGTCGCGTCGAGCACGTGATCCGAAAACGCTTTCGAGAGCGCCGCCTGACGTTCCTGCAATTCGGCGAAATGCGGCTTCTGGTCTTCCGGCAATTCCGCGCCGGACAGGCGGAAATCGCGCAGCGCATTGCCGAGGATCTTCTTGCGTTCGCCGGTCAGCGAGGCGAAATCGCTACTGGCATGCAGCGCCTTGTACTTCTCGTACAGCGCGAGATTCTGTCCAACGCTCGACCAGAATTCGGTGACACGCGGCAGATTCTCGCCATACACGGCGCGCAACTCGGGCGTATCGGCGACGGCGTTCAGATGGCCGACCACGCTCCAGGCGCGCGACAGCGGTTCGGTCGCGCGCTCGACCGGTTCGACCACGTCGGCCCACGAGGCGGGCGTGATCGGCTGGGCGGCGCGCTCGACGGCGGCGGCAGCGTCGGCGAGCAGCACATCGAGGGCGGGCGTGACGTGTTCGGGACGGATTTGGCCAAAGCGCGGCAGGTCGGAGAAATCGAGGAGCGGATTGTCGTGATTCGAGGCGGTAGTGGACATGAGGCTTCCTGTCTGACGCGGGTGAACGGGTAATCGGTGCATGGACGGGTGTCCCTTTGGGCAACGCCCTTCGGGGCGCGCGCGACGACGCCCTGTCGCAGCCGATACAGACATTATTGGGGCAGGGCGCGCCGATTCCAATCCGTCGGTAGTCAAATTATCAGATGTCGCCGCGCCGTGTGGGTTGCAGCGCAAGCGGGACAAGCGGCACAAGCGCGGCGCGGGGGAAAAGCGCCGCTGTGCTTTGTGCGAAAACGAACGGTTCCAATTGCTGCTATGCGGCAAGGTGGGGTGTCGCTACCGGTCAGCGGCGTTTTTCGTAAAAGAGGTATGGATGAACCCGCTTTCGGATGCGTTATCGCGCAAGGGCAACAACTTTGATCTCGTGCGGCTGCTGGCCGCTATCGCCGTCGTCTACGGTCATTCCTATCTGCTCCAGGCGCCCGACGGCACCACGGATTGGGTCCAGAACGCGCTCGGTTTCGACGGTTTTGGCGCGCTCGGCGTCTACGCCTTTTTCCTCTTGAGCGGCATGCTGGTCACCGCCAGCTTCGACCGGCAGCGCTCGGTGCCGCGCTTCGCCGTCTTGCGCATCGCGCGCCTGTGGCCGGCGGTCGCGGCCGGTTCGCTGGTGACGGTGTTCATCGTCGGCCCGCTGTTTACGACGCTGCCGCTGCGCGAGTATTTCGCCTCCGGCATGACGTGGGCCAACCTCGACAATTTCTCGACCATCGTGCTGAAAACCGGCTGGGCGCTGCCTGGCGTGTTCGAGCACAACCGCTTTCCCGTCGACGTCTGCGCGCCGCTCTGGACGCTGCCGCTCGAAGTAAGGTGCTATCTGATCGTGCTCGTGACTGGCATGGTCGGACTGCTGTCCAGTTCGCGCGGCGTGGCGCTCGCTGCCGCGCTGGGTTGCGCCGCGTTCGTACTGCGCGTGAATCTGTCGCATTGGCAGGTCGGCTTGCGCGATTTCAGCGAAACGCCCGGCGGATATTCATTCTGGCCGGAGCCGTTTTTCATGCTGGGCATGCTGCTGTACGGCTGGCGTGAACGCATCGACATCAACGGTCTGACGGCGCTGGCGCTCACGATGGTGTTTCTGGTGTTCCGCGACACGGCCGGCGCGCAGCCGCTGTTTTATCTGGCCTTCGTGTATGGCGTGCTGTGGGTCGGAACGGCGCCGTTGTTGCGACGCCTCGTGCCGCGTCACGATTACTCGTACGGCATCTATCTGTACGGCTTCATGGTGCAGCAATGCGTTGCGAATCTCGCGCCGCAGTTGAGCCATGTGGCGGCGCTCCTGATCGCCGCGCCGTTCATCCTGCTGTGCGCGGCGCTGTCGTGGCACTTCGTGGAACGGCCCGTGCTGAAGTGGTGCCGCGGGCGTCTGGCGCGCCGCTCGACGCCGCTAGCGACGGGTATGCCGGCAAGCGATCAAGCCGTGCGCTGAAAGATGCGGCGCGTGTGGGGCGGGTATGTGGCGCGAAGGTGGCGCGGTGTGGCGCCGGTCATGGTCGATGCCTGGCGCGAGGCCAGGGCCTGCAAGGTTTCGATGCCGGCGGAGCGGCTCTGCGCTCTGCCGGCTTTCCGCCCGACGTCCACCGCCTGAGGTTCTCCGCCGGAGGTTCACCGCCCGACGTTCTCCGCCTGACGTTCTCCGCTTTACGCGCTCGCTGCCGCTTCGCGCTCGGCGGCTTCGATCGTGTTGACGAGCAGCATGGTGATGGTCATCGGGCCGACGCCGCCCGGCACCGGCGTGATATAGCCGGCCACTTCCTTGACACCCGCGAAGTCGACGTCACCGCACAGTTTGCCGGCTTCGTCGCGGTTCATGCCCACGTCGATCACCGCCGCGCCGGGCTTCACCATGTCGGCCGTGAGAATGTTGCGCAAACCTGTGGCGGCGACCACCACGTCGGCGTTGCGCGTGTGGGCGGCCAGGTCGCGCGTCTTGCTGTGGCAGATCGTCACGGTCGCGCCGGCTTCGAGCAGCAGCAGCGCCATTGGCTTGCCGACGATGTTCGAGCGGCCGATCACCACCGCGTTCGCGCCCTGCAGCGGAATCTCGTAGGCCGCGAGCATTTTCATGACGCCGTACGGCGTGCACGGGCGAAACAGCGGCTGACCGGTCATCAACGCGCCGGCGTTGGCGACGTGAAAGCCGTCCACGTCCTTTTCCGGCGCGATCGCCTCGATCACCTTATGGCTGTCGATGTGCGGCGGCAGCGGCAGCTGCACCAGAATGCCGTGGATGCGCGGGTCGTGATTCAGTTCGTCGATGCGCGCGAGCAGTTCGGCTTCCGGCAGGTCGGCCGGATAACGGTCGAACGACGAGCCGAGGCCATTGTCGTGGCACGCCTTGACCTTGTTGCGCACGTACACTTCGCTAGCCGGATTGTCGCCGACCAGCACCACGGCGAGGCCTGGCTGATGGCCGCGGGCGGTGAGGGCGGCGGCGCGTGCGGCGACGTCGGCGCGCAGGGTCTTGGAAAGGGCGAGGCCGTCGATCAGTTTGGCAGTCATGGTCGGGTCGAGATGGGCAGTTTGGAAAGCGGGGCAGGGCGCAGACGCTCGAGCGGGCCACGCGCGATGGCGCTTTTCAGCGGGAATGGGTCGGCACGTGAAAAGCGCGCGGCGCGAATCGGGGTTAAGCGGCGCTGCAAAGTCCGACATTATACCGGCCCTGCCTCGTGCGCCGCGCACGGATGGCCGGTTGCATCCCGGCGTTGCGGCGGGTGAGACGCGTACGACGTCGCGCCGGCTCGCTATGGCAGGACCGCTTGCCAACCCGAGTCCGGATCGAACGTCTTGATCGCCGCCGCCGCACGCGTGGTTTGCGGCCCGAGGTTCTTCTGATACACCTGCCCCTCCTGGTTGACGATGAAACTCATCACGCCGGTCTTGCCGTATTCGGCCGGCGAGGCGATCAGCCCGAAGCCTTTGGACAGCACGCCGTGTTCGAAGTAGTTCTGCGCGCCACCCTTCGCGTGCGGCCCTTGCGCCGTGAGGATGCGGTAGTGATAACCGTGATAGGCCTCCTGAGGCAGCGTGCCGTTCGGCATGGTGGCGGCGAGCGGTCCAAACGGGCTTTCCGGTTCGCCTGGCGCCGTTGTCCAATACAGTCCGTCATGGTGTCCCGGCGTACTGACGAAGCGTTGTGCGTAGCGCTGGGTCAGATTGCGATAGTCGTATTGCGCATCCAGGTAGGCGAGCGAAGTCAGGATCGCGGCGCGCTCATTGCGGCCGATGCGGCGCGTCAGCATCTCGTCGCGTGCCGCCGGCAGGTCGAAGCGCCAACCGTTGCCTGCCTGCACGAGCGGAATCGGCAGGTTCCAGCCACTGTAGCCCACTGTCAGATGCGCGGTGACGCGCCCCCTGTCGATAGCCGGCTCCTCGATGATCTGATGGTTTTTCGACCATTCGCCGAGGAACTGGTAGATGTCGTCCTCGCCGATGCCTTCGGTGGGAATGACACGTTGAAAGTCGCTGCCGAGCACGTGCTTGAGCGCGTCCTCGTCGTTACGGGCGAGCGCTTCGACGAATGCGTTGGCGGCGTCGTTGGCGCTAGGGTAGATCGCCTGGGCATGGGCCGGGATCGTGCTGATCAGCAGCACCGGAGCAAGGAGCAGCGTGGCAGTGGTGCCGAGAGCGACCGCCACTGTCAGGACGTTGGCGCGCAGCGTGCGCGTTGAGAATAGACGCATCATCAGAGACTCCTTTTTTGTTCAACGGCCGCGGCCGAAGTGGTGCTCACCTGCGCCGCCGCCGCCCAATCCGCCGCTCCAATTGCCGATTCCGCTGCCATGCTGACCGCTGCCGTTTGCACCGAGACTTGCCGACGTGCGCTGCTGGCCGCTGCCGTTTGCACCGAGACTTGCCGACGCGCGCTGCTGGCCGCCGCCGTTTGCGCCGAGACCTGCCGACGCGTGCTGCTGGCCGCCGCCGTTTGCACCGGGCGCGGCGTGCGAGTGTTGCAGGCCGCCCGCGTTCGCACCGCGATCTCCTGCCGCGTACTGCTGGCCATTGCGGTTGGCGAGCGCGTCGCGGCTTGTCTGACCGCGCTGCGTGTCCCGCCGTGCGGCGTTGCCGTCGCCGGCGCCGCGCAGCGCATTGTCGCGATTGGCGTTCTGCGCGCGGTTTTGCAGTTCGGGGTTCGCCGTGCCGCCGTGGCGGATCCCTTGCAGGCGCTCGCTCGCGCTGCCGCCCAGATTCTGGCCGGTGCGGCTCTGCAAGGTCTGCTGTGCCTGAGCGCGGGCGTTGTCCCGGCCGCGATACGCCTCGCGCTGCGTGCCGCCGACGTTGTTGTTCAGGTTGCGTTCGAGATTCGCGTTGTTGACGTTGCGGTTGACGTTGCTATTGCGATTCCAGTTCGTCGTGCTGCCGTTCACGTTGAGCCGGTTGTTCACGTTGATCGTGTTGTACCGGTTCACGTTGATATTGACGTCATGCGAGTTCCAGTTGAAGCCGCCCCACAGTGCGTTCGCGACGGCGATACCCGTGCCGAATGCGAGGCCGGCCATGAAGCTGGTGGCGATGGTGTAGCCGGGCGGCGGCGGCACATAAACGGGCGGATACGCGGGATAGGGCCACACGCCGTAGACCACCGTGGGGTTGTAGGTCGGCACGTACACCACCTGCGGATTGGCCGGCACGATCTGAATCGTGCTCTGCTCGACCACGACTGTTTGCTGCGCACTCGTTTTCAGATTGCCGGCCGCTTGCGCTTGCCTGCGCAGACGCTGCACGGAGTCCATCACGTCGCCAGGCTGGGCAAGGAACGCGGTGCCGAGTTGCGCGACCCAATCGGATTTCGAGGCCATGGTGGCGAGCACCTGCGGAAAAGCGACGAGTGACTGCACGCTCGCGTCCCACGGCTCGGCTGCGACCGCTCTGACCGCGTCGTCGCCCTGCAGCCTGGCGTTCGCTTTGGACCATGCGGCCGCAGCCCGCACGTCTTGCGGAAAGGTCGAGGCCATCAGCACCTGGGCGAGCAGGGCGTCCGGATAAAGCGCCACGGGAGCGGCCAGCGAATCGAGCTGCTGGTTCGACATTCTGGTAGCGGCTTGCGCATGGACGGCGTCCGGCGTGGCGAGCCCGCTGAAGAGCGGCGCGCCCGCGAGAACCGCGCAGATGAACAACGCACGCGAGCGGTGTGCTCCGGATCGTTTCACGATGAATTCCTCCCGGTGGTGTTGATAAGACGCGACGTGGATTCGCAGTACTGACTGCGTCGGTTCGTCGCAATGGAATCTGCCATGGAGTGGCGGAGCGAGCAGGTGTCCGGTTTGCCGTCAAGTGGCTCGGCGCAAACACGTGCTGCTAGAGGGAAACGTTCGATCCTATCCGATTGTTTCGCACCACCAGGCGATACGGCGTGCGGCGTTTTGCAGCACGTCATTCCCGCGTTGATCGCGCTATCGACGACAACCGCTAAGGAGTTCTGCGTAAATTAAGGGGTGCGGATCAGTCCGTCAATCTTGTCTGAGGAAAGAAATTGTTGCGAAATCGGGTAAGCATTTGCTGAGTAATGCGTATTATTTTCCGGGAGATGCGTCGATTTAACGCAGTTCGCGTTGATGGCCGTGAGAAGTGTGCGAGGCGCTGAAGGGCGTTGAAGGGCGTTGAAGGGCGCTGAAGGGCGCTGAGGGAATAACAGGCGGGAGAGGGCGAGGCGGGCCGGACTCGTGGATAGTCCGGCCATTGATGCACGGCACTGTTCCGGTGGCGAGTCCCACGAGGGGACTTCCTTCGGGCGTGCCGGCAGGTGCGGCTTATTGCGCCGGTTGCGGCTTGTTCGACAGCGCGAGTCGCAGCAGGTCGGCGACCGTGTTGACGTTGAGCTTTTCCATGATGTTCGCGCGGTGCGCTTCGACCGTCTTGATGCTGATGCCAAGGTCGTCGGCGATCTGCTTGTTCAGGCGGCCCGCGATGATGCGTTCGAGCACCTGGTGCTCACGCGCGGTCAGCTTGCCCAGACGCTCGGCGGCGGCGCGCTGCTGCTGCACGCTGCTGCTTTCGCTACGCGCCTTGTCGAGCATGCGCTCGACCAGCTTGCGCAACTCGGCTTCGTCGAACGGCTTTTCGATGAAGTCCATCGCGCCTTTTTTCATCGTGGACACAGCCATCGGCACATCGCCGTGGCCCGTCACGAAGATGATCGGCAGCGACGCGTTGTCGGCGATCAGGCGTTCCTGCAACTCGAGCCCGCTCATGCCGGACATCCGCACGTCGAGGATCAGGCAGGCGATCTGGCCCGGATGCGTGTGCGGCTGCCATGCGTCGATGAACTGCTCGGCGCTGGAGAAGCATTGCACGCGGTAGCCGTTCGCCTCCAGCAGCCAGCGCAGCGAATCTCGCACGGCCTCGTCGTCGTCGACGACAAAGACAGTTTCCTGTGTGGTGACTGGGCTGTTCATAGCTCTCCCGTAACGGTTTGTGGTGTCGGCGCCTGTGACCCGCCGTTGCTCGGGCCGTCAGGCTCTCCAATAGGCAGACTGCAATGGAACGTGGCGCCCGTGATGTGGCCGTCAGATTCGACGTTGTTGACCACCCACAGACGGCCGCGGTGCGATTCGATAATCGAACGGCAAATATTCAGCCCCATGCCCATACCATCGGACTTGGTGCTGTAAAACGGTTCGAACAGCCGCTCGGCTGTTGCTTCGTCGACGCCTGGCCCCTGGTCGACGACGCTGATGCAGACAAACCCGCCTTCCAGTCGCACGACCACGCGGATCACCGGATCAACCGCGTTCGGACGGGCTTCGGCCATCGCTTCGGCGCCGTTCTTCAGCAGGTTGACCAGCACCTGCTCGATCAGCACCGGATCGACGTAGATCACCGGCAGGCGTGCGCGCAGATCCGTAACGATGCGAATGCGGCGCTTTCTCGCCTCGAGTTCGGCCAGACCCACCGCGTCCGCGACGATATCGGCCACGCGCGTGGCCTGACGCTTCGGCTCGCTGCGCTTCACGAACTCGCGAATGCGCTTGATGATCATGCCGGCACGCACCGCCTGCTGGGCCGTCTTTTCGAGCACGGGCAGCAGATTGTCAGGTGTCGTCCGACCGGATTTAACCAGTGCGACGGTTCCGGAGCAATAGTTATTGATCGCGGCGAGCGGCTGGTTCAACTCGTGGGCGAGCGAGGAGGCCATTTCACCCATCGTCATGAGACGGCTGGTGAACTGCAGCTTTTCGTCCTGCTGGCGCGACAATTCCTGCGCCTGCTTGCGCGTCGTGATGTCGGTTGCGATCTGCATCTGCGCGAGGTGGCCGTCCACCCACTGGATGTACTGGCGGCGCACTTCGAACCACTTCTGGATGCTTTGCACGTAGACTTCCTGCGCATCGGCGGTGCTTTCGGTCAACGCCGCGGCGGGCAGCCCGGCGTAGGTATCCACCATATCGATCGAATCGGACGACGCCTGTGCGCTATCGAACCCGCCGCCCGCCAATTCCAGATGTCCGTCCGGGCGAATCCCGAACAGGTGCCGGTAATAGCGGTTGGCGAACAGCAGTTCGGCTTCGTCGGCGGCCAGCACGGACACGGCCGCGTCGAGGCTTTCGAGCACGGTGGTGAAGCGCTCGTGCGCGGCGGCGAGTTCTTCGCGCGCGCGTTTCGGCTCGGTGATGTCGGTCATCGACGACATCCAGCCGGTCTGGCGGCCCGAACTGTCGATCAGCGGCGAGACGTACAGACGCGCATGGAACAGCGACCCGTCCTTGCGGCGCACCCGCAATTCGAAGCCCGACGAGGGCGCCTTGCCGCGCAGCGTCATGTCGAGCTGGCGCTGCATTTCCGGATAAGCGTCGCGCGGCCAGTAGGCGAACGGCGCGTTCTTGCCGACCAGATCGCTTTCGTCCCAGCCGGTCATGCGGCAAAACGCTGGATTGACGTGGGTGATGCGTCCGTGCATGTCGAGCACGCGCATGCCGATCAGCACCGAGTTTTCCATCGCGCGGCGGAAAAACGCCTCGGCATACAGCGCCTGCTGCGCCTCGAAGCGTTGGCGCGTGTGTTTCCACAAGCTCCACAGGCTCCACAACACGAAACAGGACAGACCCGCCACCAGCCACACCAGCGTGTTGTTGGTGAAGTTGGTCATCTGCGGGAACGCGTAGACGCGCACCGAGACGCCTTGGCCCGGCGGGTCGAGCGGCAGGTCGTAGAACATGTCGCGCGGCAGGCGCGGGCGGGTCGACGTGGTGGTCAACTCGCGGTTGTTCACGTCGATGATCGAGATTTTGTATTTCGCCGAGAGCTCGGGCGGAATGTCGTGCTTGAGGATCCCTTCCACCGAGAACACTGCGGCGATCGTGCCGAGGAAGTCGCGGTCGCGGAACACCGGCGTTTGCAGCGTGATGTAGCCGTTGCCGAGGTCGTCGTAGATGAGCGGCGAATAGACCTGGCGGCGCGTATTGCGCGCCTCGGTGAAGGCGGCTTTGACCGCTTCGTCCATCTGCGTGTCGTTCGGCCTCGCGAGCCGCTGGCCGAACACCGGCAGCGCGGTATTGGGCCAGCGCGGCTGCTGCTGGCTCGTGTACCAGTTCATGTAGAGGATCTCGGGATGCCCCTGCATGATGTCCGTGGTGGACACCTGGAACGAATGCGGATCGGCGTGGCCGGCGACCAGATCGCGCGCGAGCGCCTGGATCTGTTCCTGCGCGCCGGTCATGGAAAGGCGGATCTGCTGCTGCGCCCACGCGACATTACGGTAAAGCGTGTCTTCCTGCTGTTGCTGTTCGCGCCGGTTCAGGCTCCACAGAATCAGACTCATGACGACCAGAAACACCAGGATCGACAGGAGCGGCGTGAGCAAATAGGAATTGGACCACCACGGTCCGTGGTGCCAGCGGGAGGACGGCGTCGAATCCGCAGGCGAACCGGCGGTGCGCGCCGAGCGTGCGAAAAGCCGTTCGGTCAACATGCGAGGCATTGTAGCGCAGCGTGAAGCTAGTAAATGGCGCAAAAAAGCGCTGAAAGTGCCATTAATCGGCGCAAACTAGCCGACGTATCCGTCGATCGGCAGTCAAATCAGGTTGCGTCGCAACAATTTTCCGCATTATGAGAATCGATCTCGTAATTCGAAAATTTTGTTGCGCGGACGTCGGGACCCTTATTACAATCGGCCGAAGCTGCCGCGGCCGTGCTTCGTCCGCGTCGTCTGTTCAAAGAGCGTTCCTCTACATCCAGGAGACGAGCATGTCCGCTGTACCCGACGAAGTCATGAAATATGTCGCTGCTGAAAAAGACGACGATCCCCAGGAAACCGGCGAATGGCTTGAAGCGCTGGATGGCGTGATTTCTGCTGTGGGCCCCGATCGCGCTCACTACCTGATCGAGAAACAGATCGAGTTCGCCCGCGTGCATGGCGAACATCTGCCGTTCTCCGCCAACACGCCGTACATCAACACGATTCCCGTTTCGCGCCAGGCGAAGATCCCCGGCGATCAGGACATTGAACACCGTATCCGCTCGTACACCCGCTGGAACGCCATTGCCATGGTGCTGCGCGCCGGCAAGGAAACCAACGTGGGCGGCCATATCGCCTCGTTCGCTTCGGCCGCCACGCTGTACGACGTCGGCTACAACCACTTCTGGCATGCGCCGTCGGCTGAACATGGCGGCGATCTCGTGTTCGTGCAGGGCCATTCGTCGCCGGGTGTGTACTCGCGCGCGTTCCTGCTCGGCCGCCTGACCGAGAACCAGCTCGACAACTTCCGCCAGGAAGTGGGCGGCGAGGGCATCTCGTCGTACCCGCACCCGTGGCTGATGCCGGACTTCTGGCAATTCCCGACCGTCTCGATGGGCCTCGGCCCGATCATGGCGATCTATCAGGCGCGCTTCATGAAGTACATGCAGGCGCGCGGCATTGCGAAGACCGACGGCCGCAAGGTCTGGGCGTTCCTCGGCGACGGCGAAACGGACGAGCCGGAATCGCTCGGCGCGATCGGCATGGCCGGCCGCGAACGCCTCGACAACCTCGTGTTCGTGATCAACTGCAACCTGCAGCGTCTCGACGGTCCGGTGCGCGGCAACGGCAAGATCATCCAGGAACTGGAAAGCGAATTCCGCGGCGCCGGCTGGAACGTCATCAAGGTCATCTGGGGCAGCCGTTGGGACGCGCTGTTCCAACGCGACAAGTCGGGCGCGCTGATGCGCCGCATGATGGCTGTGGTCGACGGCGAATATCAGACGTACAAGTCGGAGTCGGGCGCGTATGTGCGCGAACACTTCTTCAACACGCCGGAACTCAAGGCGCTGGTCGCCGAATGGTCCGACGAGGAAATCTGGAACCTGAACCGCGGCGGCCACGATCCGCACAAGATCTACGCAGCGTTCCAGGAAGCGTCGAATTCGCAGGGCCAGCCGACCGTCATTCTCGCGAAGACGATCAAGGGCTACGGCATGGGCGAAGCCGGCCAGGCCATGAACATCACCCACCAGCAGAAAAAGCTGCACGTGGATCAGCTGAAGAAATTCCGCGACCAGTTCCGCCTGCCGATCTCCGACGAAGATCTCGTCAACGTGCCGTACCTCAAGTTCGAAGAAGGTTCGAAGGAACTGGAGTACATGCGTGCTCGCCGCCAGGACCTCGGCGGCTATCTGCCGGCGCGTCGCCAGAAGGCCGAGTCGCTGCCGGTGCCGGAGCTGTCGGTATTCGAGCCGCTGCTCAAGGGCACGGGCGAAGGCCGCGAGATCTCCACGACCATGGCGTTCGTGCGGATCCTGAACATTCTGCTGAAGGACAAGGCACTCGGTAAGCGCATCGTGCCGATCGTGCCGGACGAGTCGCGTACGTTCGGTATGGAAGGCCTCTTCCGTCAGATCGGCATCTGGAATCAGGACGGCCAGAAGTACGTGCCGGAAGATTCCGACCAGCTGATGTTCTACCGTGAGTCGGAAACCGGTCAGATCCTGCAGGAAGGTATCAACGAAGCCGGTGGTATGGCCGACTGGATCGCAGCCGCGACGTCGTACTCGACGCACGGCGAGATCATGATCCCGTTCTACATCTTCTACTCGATGTTCGGCTTCCAGCGCATCGGCGACCTGGCATGGGCAGCGGGCGACATGCGCTCGCGCGGCTTCCTGCTTGGCGGCACGGCTGGCCGCACGACGCTGAACGGCGAAGGTCTGCAGCACGAAGACGGCCACTCGCTGCTGTGGGCGGCTTCGGTGCCGAACTGCATCAGCTACGACCCGACGTTCGGTTACGAACTCGCGGTCATCATGCAGGACGGCCTGCGCCGCATGGTCGCGGATCAGGAAGACGTGTACTACTACATCACGGTGATGAACGAGAACTACGAGCACCCGGCTATTCCGCAGGGCGACGCTGTAGCGGCCGACATCATCAAGGGTATGTACGCGTTCCGTAAGGCCGAAGCGGACAAGAAGGCGCCGCGCGTGCAACTGATGGGCGCGGGCACGATCTTCAACGAAGTGATCGCCGCCGCCGACCTGCTGAAGAACGACTGGGGCGTCGCCGCCGATCTGTGGAGCGTGCCGAGCTTCACCGAACTCGCGCGCGAAGGCCATGAAGTGCAGCGCTGGAACCTGCTGCACCCGACCGAAGAGAAGAAGCTCTCGCACGTCGAGAAGCTGCTGAAGGATGCGCAAGGTCCGGTCATCGCTTCGACCGACTATGTGCGCGCGCTGACCGAGCAGATTCGCGCGTTCGTGCCGCAGAAGTTCGTCGTGCTGGGCACGGATGGCTACGGCCGTTCGGACACGCGCGAAAAGCTGCGCCACTTCTTCGAAGTCGACCGCTACTGGGTCACGGTTGCCGCGTTGAATGCACTGGCAGATGAAGGCACGATCGAACGCAAGGTCGTCGCCGAGGCGCTCAAGAAATACAACCTTGATCCCGCCAAACCCAACCCGATGACCGTCTAAGGCATCCTTCCCCGTGTGCCACGGCGTGCGCACCCGCCCCCTGATCGACAGGGGCCGGGCGCGTGCGCGGCCCAGGAGACACTAACAATGAGTCAAGCGATCGAAGTCAAGGTGCCGGACATCGGCGATTACAAAGACATCCCTGTGATCGAGGTGCTGGTGAAGGCGGGTGACACCGTCGAGAAAGAGCAATCGCTCGTTACGCTGGAATCCGACAAGGCGACCATGGACGTGCCGAGCTCGGCCGCCGGCGTCGTCAAGGAAGTGAAGGTCAAGGTCGGCGACAACGTCTCGGAAGGTTCGTTGATCGTCGTGCTGGAAGGCGCTGAAGGCGGCGCGGCTGCGCCTGCTCCGGCGCCTGCCGCTGCACCGGCTCCGGCTGCGGCGCCGGCACCAGCTGCCGCACCCGCGGCCGCCGCGGGCGGCGGTCTGCAGGAAGTCAAAGTACCGGATATCGGCGACTACAAAGATATTCCCGTGATCGAAGTCGCGGTGAAGGTCGGCGATCGCGTCGAGAAAGAGCAGTCGCTCGTGACGCTCGAATCCGACAAGGCGACCATGGACGTGCCGAGCTCGGCTGCCGGTATTGTCAAGGAACTGAAGGTCAAGGTCGGCGATACCGTTTCGGAAGGCTCGGTGATCGTGGTGGTGGAAGCGGAAGGCGGCGCGGCTGCGCCGGCTCCGGCTCCGAAGCAGGAAGCCGTCGAGAAGCCGTCCGATGCGCCGGCCACGCCGTCGCCGGCTCCGGCGGCGCCGTCGGCGCTCGCTCAGGCACCGGTCATTCCGGCCGGCGAAGGTGGCGCGCGTCACGCGAGCCATGCGTCGCCGTCGGTGCGCAAGTTCGCGCGCGAACTCGGCGTCGACGTGACACAGGTGCAGGGCACGGGTCCGAAGGGCCGCATCACGCAAGCCGACGTGACCGCCTTTATCAAGGGCGTCATGACCGGCCAGCGTGCGGCGCCGGCCGGTGCTGCTGCGCCGGCTGCGGCAGGTGGTGGCGAACTGAACCTGCTGCCGTGGCCGAAGGTCGACTTCACGAAATTCGGTCCGGTCGATCCGAAGCCGCTGTCGCGCATCAAGAAAATTTCGGGCGCGAATCTGCATCGCAACTGGGTCATGATTCCGCACGTCACGAACAACGACGAAGCGGACATCACCGATCTCGAAGCGCTGCGCGTGCAGTTGAACAAGGAGAACGAAAAGGCAGGCGTGAAGATCACCATGCTGGCTTTCGTGATCAAAGCTGTTGTTTCGGCCTTGAAGCAGTTCCCGACGTTCAATGCCAGCCTCGACGGCGACAACCTGGTGTTCAAGCAGTACTTCCATATCGGGTTTGCGGCTGACACGCCGAATGGTCTGGTCGTTCCTGTCATTCGCGATGCGGACAAGAAGGGCTTGATCGATATCGCCAAGGAAATGGCCGAGCTCTCGAAGGCCGCCCGCGACGGCAAGTTGAAGCCGGATCAGATGCAAGGCGGGTGCTTCTCGATTTCGTCTTTGGGTGGCATTGGCGGCACGAACTTCACGCCGATTATCAATGCGCCTGAAGTCGCCATTCTTGGTCTGTCGCGCGGTGCGATGAAGCCGGTTTGGGATGGTAAGCAGTTCGTGCCGCGTTTGATCCTGCCGCTTTCTTTGTCGTATGACCATCGGGTGATTGATGGTGCTGCGGCGGCCAGGTTCAATGCGTATCTTGGGGCGCTTCTTGCCGATTTCCGGCGTGTGATTCTTTGATGTGGTGATGGTTGTGCGGGGCGCGGGTTGTTTTTCTGTGATCCGCGTCTCTCTGTAGAACCTGCTTTTTTGTCGGTCTATTAGTGTCGCCCCTGTGCGGGGCGGCACCTACTTTTCTTTGTCCCACAGGGACTACCTTCGGGTCGTCTTCCAAAGAAAAGTAGGCAAAAGAAAGGCGCGTCCTTCGGCGGACTGCAAAGGATGATTCTGTTCGCCGCGCTGCCAGCTTGTAGGCTGCTTTTTTGAGGTTCTTCCTTCATCACGGTCAATAAGAGAAGGGGACACTAATGAGTCTCGTCGAAGTAAAAGTGCCGGATATCGGCGACTTCAAAGACGTCGATGTCATCGAAGTCAATATCAAACCGGGCGATGTCATCGAGAATGAACAGGCGCTGATGACGCTCGAGTCCGACAAGGCCTCCATCGAAGTGCCGAGCGATACCGCCGGCACGGTCAAGGAAGTCCGCGTCAAAGCCGGCGACAAAGTCTCGCAAGGTACGGTGATCGCGCTCGTCGAAACATCGGCGGACGCGGCGCCCGCGAAAGATGCACCGAAGGCTCCGGCCAAAGAACCCGAGAAAGCGCCCGCTCAAGCGGAAGCCAAACCGCAGGCGGCCCAGGCTGCGGCGGCTCCGGCCAAGGCGGCAGCACCCGCGCCGCAAGCCGGCAGCTATTCCGGCAGCGCGGATATCGAATGCGACATGCTCGTGCTCGGTTCGGGCCCCGGTGGTTATTCCGCCGCGTTCCGTTCCGCCGACCTCGGCATGAAGACCGTGCTCGTGGAGCGTTACTCGACGCTCGGCGGCGTGTGTCTGAACGTCGGCTGTATTCCGTCGAAGGCGCTGTTGCACACCGCGCTCGTGATCGACGAAGCCGAAGCGCTCGGCGCGCACGGCATCACGTTCGGCAAGCCGCAAATCGATCTCGACAAGCTGCGCGACTTCAAGTCTGGCGTCGTCAAGAAGCTGACCGGCGGTCTCGCCGGCATGGCGAAGATGCGCAAGGTCGAAGTCGTGACGGGTAACGGCTCGTTCGTCGATCCGTACCACATGGAAGTGCAGACCGAGGGCGGCAAGAAGGTCGTCAAGTTCAAGCAGGCGATCATCGCCGCGGGCTCGGAAGCGGTGAAGCTGCCGTTCATTCCGGAAGATCCGCGTGTGGTCGATTCGACCGGCGCGCTCGAACTGCGTCAGATTCCGCAGCGCATGCTGGTGATCGGCGGCGGCATCATCGGTCTGGAAATGGCCACGGTGTACGCCACGCTCGGCGCGAAGATCGATGTGGTCGAAATGCTCGACGGTCTGATGGCCGGCGCGGACCGCGATCTGGTCAAGGTCTGGGAGAAGTACAACAGCAAGCGTTTCGCCAACGTCATGCTGAAGACCAAGACTACCGGTGCGCAAGCCAAAGACGACGGCATCTACGTGTCGTTCGAAGGCGAAAAAGCCCCGGCCGAAGCGCAGCGTTACGACCTCGTGCTGGTCGCCGTCGGCCGTACGCCGAACGGCAAGAAGATCGGCGCGGACAAGGCCGGCGTCGCGGTGACGGAGCGTGGCTTCATCGACGTCGACAAGCAGATGCGCACCAATGTGCCGCACATCTTCGCGATCGGCGATATCGTCGGTCAGCCGATGCTCGCGCATAAGGCCGTGCACGAAGGCCACGTTGCCGCCGAAGCCGCGCATGGCGAGAAAGCGTACTTCGACGCGCTGCAGATTCCGTCGGTGGCCTACACCGACCCGGAAGTGGCATGGGCGGGCAAGACGGAAGACCAGTTGAAGGCAGCCGGCATCAAGTACGGCAAAGCGGTGTTCCCGTGGGCGGCTTCCGGCCGCGCGATCGCCAACGGCCGCGACGAAGGCTTCACGAAGCTGCTGTTCGACGAGGAAACGCATCGCGTGATCGGCGGCGGGATCGTCGGTCTGAATGCGGGCGACCTGATCAGCGAAGTGTGTCTCGCGGTCGAGATGGGTGCGGACGCAACGGATATCGGTAAGACGATTCACCCGCATCCGACGCTCGGCGAATCGATCGGTATGGCCGCCGAGTTGTATGAAGGCGTGTGTACCGACTTGCCACCGCAGAAAAAGAAGTAATGCGCTCTGGCCCGCCCGCATTCATGCGGGTGGTCCGGATAAAAAAACGGCGCGTCCCGCAAAGGACGCGCCGTTTTTCTTTCGGACAGCAGGGCAGAGCCATTACCGTGCAATGACGCACGGTATCAAATCCGCTCAACGTCACCGGCGCCGGAACAGACGCGGCGGGAAAAAAAATCCCGGCCTTGCGCCGGGCAAACGATACGCTGTTCAACGTATCGGAGCGTTCGGCCAATTAACACCGTGTGAGCGGCAACGGCACGACGCTGTTGCTTGCGGTAACGCCGGCACAGCGGTGAGCCGTGCCGGCGTTGAATGCTGCCTGCAGAGGTGATGCTTGAGACGGAAGCTTAGACGGCCTTCTTGGCCGAGCGCGACGCTTGTGCTGCAGCTTGCGAAGCTGCCTTCGATGCGGCCGTTGCGGCTGCATTGAAGTTGCTTTCAGCGATTTCGACCGCTTGCTTGGTTGCCTTGTGAACCGTTTCGTACGTGGTGTTGGCGGCGGTGATAGCCGACTTCATCACGGCGACAGCGGTTTCCGAACCAGCCGGGGCATTCTTTGCAACGTTTTCGACGAGCGATTGAACCTTGCGGTTTTGCTCTTCGAATTGCGCTTCAGCGACGCGGGCGAATTCGCCTTGCGTTGCCGAAACGATCTCATACACGTGACGGCCATACGACAGCGCCTTTTCGGCTACCGGCTGTGCAAGGCTTGCCTGCAGTGCCAGCAGTTCCTGCGCGTCTTTCACCGACAGCGCACGTTGAGCATTTTCCTGGCTTTCCGCGAGCGTCGATTTCACGACCTGCAGGTTCAGCTCAACCAGCTTTTCGACGCCTTCGAATGCTTTGGTCGTCAGGCCGAACAGCGTTTCAAAGTTGGCTTTCTGGGCTGCGGCGAATTGCTCAGGGGTCAGCAGAGTCATGGTTTACGCTCCTGGATCGCGGTCTGTCTGTGCGGACCGCATTGGTGGGTGGTGAGACACATTGGTGCGTCCCGCCGGACCGCGATGTATGGTGCATCGCAGCAATGGTTCCCATTTTAGGATGGCCACGACGAATGTCAAGTGTTTTTTGTGCGTCGCACCATATTAAGAAACCGCTGATAAAACAAGATGTTATGCGTTGGGCATGACGTTCGCGTGACGCAGGTCAAATTGAGCGCTGCACCGCGCTGGTGCTAACGAAATACTGTCGTTATTGCCGCGTTGTGGGGCATTTCGACCTCCCGTCACACGCCAGCAAGGGAAGCCGGTAACATCCGACAATTAACAAAACGCCGCAAATGCAAATCGATGTAAACCGGAAAGTGTCACGGAACGTTAATGACTGAATCCGGTCGAATGCGCGTTGGCGGTTTCCAGTGGACGTTTAACACGCCGCTGGATTGATCCCAACTTCGTACTGTGGCACTGGCAGCACCCGTTCGCCCGTGCTCTGACCGTATTTCCCCTGATCAAGGTTGTCTCGAAATTGCCGTTATGCTGGAAGAATCACCTCGATTCTGGCGCATGGCGGCAGCCGCGAGGCGAAACGCCTGGGCGATCGTTTTTTTCGATCGAGGCGTGGCACTTATTCGTGTTTTTGCGATCGGAGCTTACAAGCCGGTTTAAGGAGCGCGTATAAGTGCTTCAAATTGCTAATTTTTCGTTGTTTTACTACACTTGCGGAAAACCTCTCGCCGCTCCCTACCGAACACCCATGAAAACCGACATGTTTTCGTCGCTAAAAGTGATCCACGGCGCGGCCCGCAGCACCGCTCTGTCGGTGGCCGCCTCCATGGTCATCGCAGCGGCGTTCGCCACGCCTGTGAGCGCTTTTGCCGCCACGCCCGCTGCACCTGCAAAAACCTCCAAACACGCGAAAGCAGCCAAAAAGCCGGCTGCCGCCCCCGCCAAGGTGTCGAAGGCATCGAAAGCGGCGGCTGCAAAGTCGGTAGCCGCTGAGGACGACGCGCCACGCGCGGGCGTCAAGCGCAAGCGCGTAACCTATACGTCGAATGGCCGTCACCACTCGGTGGTGCGCCGTGTCGCGTATGAACCGCGTTCGCCGAGCGTCGGCCAGGCTTTCGGCCTGCACGAAACGCCGGACGCGCTCATGCTGCGCTCCAGCGTCGCCTACGTGATCGATCAGAACTCCGGGGAACCGCTGTTCGACAAGAATTCGCGCGCCGTGGTGCCGATCGCGTCGATCACGAAACTGATGACGGCGATGGTGGTGCTCGACTCGAAAGAGCCGATGACCGATCAGATCGAAGTCACCGACGAAGACCGCGACTACGAAAAGAACACCGGCTCGCGTCTGTCGGTGGGCTCCGTGCTCTCGCGTGAAGACATGCTGCATATCGCGCTGATGGCATCGGAAAATCGCGCGGCCGCAGCGCTGTCGCGCTACTTCCCGGGCGGCCGTCCGGCGTTTCTCGCGGCCATGAACGCGAAGGCCAAGCAACTTGGCATGACCGACACGCACTTTGAAAACCCGACGGGTTTGACGAGCCAGAACGTATCGAGCGCGCGCGACCTCGTGAAGATGGTCAACGCCGCGTATCAGTATCCGGTGATTCGCAAGTTCTCGACAGATCACAGCTACGAGGTGTACACCGGCAAGCGTTCGCTGGCGTACAACAGCACGAATGCGCTGGTGCGTAACCCGACTTGGGACATCGGTCTGCAAAAGACCGGCTTCATCAACGAAGCGGGTGAGTGCCTCGTGATGCAGGCGACCATTCACGGCCGTCCGATGATCATGGTGCTGCTGGACTCGTCGGGTAAGTACTCGCGGTTCGCGGACGCAACGCGTCTGCGCACGTGGCTGGACAATGGCGGCGACCAGCCGCGCATTACCAGCGCGGACGCCGGCGGTTCGGGTACCTGAAGCCGCTCGTGAGCGGCCGGTTTCCGGATCGGCCTGTAGAAAAAAGCCTCGCATTTGCGAGGCTTTTTTATTGCGCTGAAAGTCAGGCGCCAGCTTACGCGTGATGGCTATGCGAATGGTCTTGCGCCGGTTGCGGCCGGTAGCCGAGCGACTCGGAGATCATCAGCGCGGTCTGGCTGAGTTGGCCAAGCCAGGAGTCCTGCAGGCGGTCTGCCGGCGCGGACAGCGACAGACCGGCGACCAGTTTGCCGGTGTCGTCGTAAATGCCGGCGGCGATGCAGCGCACACCGAGTTCCAGTTCTTCGTTATCACGCGCGCAGGCTTGCTGACGCACGTGCGAGAGTTCGCGCTCCAGTTTCGTCAGGTCGGTGATGCTGTTCTGCGTGTGGCCCGACAGGCCGGTACGGGTGGCGTAGGCGCGCACGCGGGTGGATTCGTCTGCGGCGAGGAACAGCTTGCCGACCGACGTCAGATGCAACGGCGCCCGCCCGCCGATGGCGCGCACGACCTGCATGCCGGAACGCTCGGAATAAGCGCGCTCGATATAGACGATCTCGTCACCCTGACGTACCGACAGGTTCACCGTCTGGCCGGTCTGACGGTGCAATTCACGCATCGGCGTGAGCGCCGCGTCGCGTACCGACAGGCGGGCTTTCACCAGATTGCCGAGTTCGAGCAGGCGCATGCCCAGACGGTAAGTGCCGGGGTCGGACCGGTCCACCAGCCGGCACATCACCATGTCGTTCAGGATGCGGTGGGCGGTGGAAGGGTGCAACTCGGTGCGGATGGCGAGTTCTTTCAGGCTGACCGGGTCGCTATGCGCAGCAAGGGCATCGAGCAAGCGCATCATGCGTTCGATCACCTGGATCGAAGTCTTGGGATCCGGGTTCGTATCGCTCATGGGGAGGAATCGGTTGACGCGTCAAACAGCGGAAATTGATTGTATCCCGTATTGTGAAAAAAAAGAAAGCGGTTGGAGGCGCTATTCCAATCGGACTTGATCTGTGTCCTATGCCTTCCGGCCGTTGGTATTGTGCGCCAAACAGCGGATAATCAGGGACGTTTTCCCGAAGGAGGGCTCATGCGAGTCGGATTGTTCGTTACCTGCCTGATCGACCTGATGCGTCCTGAGATCGGGTTTTCGGTCATCAAGCTGATCGAAGCCGCGGGTTTCGAGGTGATGGTGCCACCTGCCCAAACCTGTTGCGGGCAGCCTGCCTACAACTCAGGGGAACGGCGCATCGCGCGCGATCTGGCCGAGAAAACGCTGCGCGAGTTCGAACAGTTCGATTACGTCGTGGTGCCGTCCGGTTCGTGCGGCGGCATGATCCGCGCGCATTACGGCGACCTTTTCGCCGACGATCCCGAAATGATGAACCGCTTCGGCCGCCTGCGCGCCAAAGTGTTCGAACTGACCGACTTCCTCGTGAATGTGGCCAAAGTGCAGTTGCAGCCGGGTGAGTTCGCGGGTCGCGTCACGTATCACGATTCCTGCTCAGGGTTGCGCGAATTAGGCGTGAAAGCGCAGCCCCGCGCGCTGTTGGCGCAGGTCGGCGTGACGGTGAGCGAGATGAAGGACTGCGAGCATTGCTGTGGCTTCGGCGGCACGTTCGCGCTCAAGTACGGCGATATTTCCACGGCGATCGTCGACGAAAAATGCGCGAATATCCGGGCGAGCGAAACCGGCACGGTGGTGCTCGGCGACCTGGGCTGCATGCTGAATATCGAAGGCCGTTTGCGGCGTACCGGCGACGTCACCACGCGGGTGCTGCACGTCGCCCAGGTCCTGGCCGGCGACGTGTAACGCTGCTCGCCGCATTCCCGCCGTTTCAGATTCGCGCTTCAGCTTTCAGGCGCGTTTTGCCCGATTCCGCATAAGGCCGTCATGCAAGTCCAATCCATGCAATTCAAGGCGCGCGCTGGTCAAAAGCTCGCCGATCAGCGCTTGCAGCAGAACCTGACCAAGCTGTCGACCAAATTCGTCACGGCCCGCGCCTCGGCCATGACCGAGATCGACTTTCCGGCCACGCGCGCCGCGCTGAAGGAGCGCCGCAATCGCGCGCTGGACAATCTCGACGTGTGGCTGGAAACCTTCGAGCGCGAGGCGGCCCGGCGTGGCGTGACCGTCCTGTTCGCCGAGACGACCCAGGAGGCAGCGCGGCTCGTCGGCGACATTGCCCGTCGTCACGAGGTAAAGAAGGTGATCAAGACCAAGTCGATGGTCACCGAAGAAATGCGCCTGAACGAAGTGCTCGGGCAAATGGGCGTGCAATCCATCGAAACGGATCTGGGCGAGTACATCCTCCAGATCAACGACAACGAGCCGCCGAGCCACATCATCGCGCCGGTCGTCCACAAAGATAAGGACGAAATCGCCGAATTGTTCGCAAAGACTCACAACCGGCCGCGCCTGACCGAAATCACCGACATGACGCGCGAAGCGCGCGAGATTCTGCGTCCGCATTTCATGACGGCGGACATGGGTGTGACAGGCGGCAATTTCGTGGTGGCGGAAACCGGCTCGGTCGTGCTGGTCACGAACGAGGGCAATGAAGGCATGTGCACGGTCATGCCACGCGTGCATGTGGCCGTGACCGGTATCGAGAAAGTATTGCCCACGCTCGAGGATCTGGCTACGGCCATGCGTCTGCTGCCGCGCTCGGCGACCGGGCAAGCGACCTCGAACTATTTTTCCGTGTTGACCGGGCCGCGCGGCGAGGGCGATCAGGACGGTCCCGAACATATGTACGTAGTGCTCGTCGACGGCGGGCGCACGGGGCTGATCGGCGGCGACTTCCAGGAAATGTTGAGGTGTATCCGCTGCGGCGCGTGCATGAACCACTGTCCGGTGTACCAGAAGGTGGGCGGCCACGCGTACGGCTGGGTGTATCCAGGGCCGATGGGTTCGGTGTTGACCCCAAGCTATGTCGGTATCGACAAGGCATTGGATTTGCCGCAGGCCGCGACCTTGTGCGGCGAGTGCAATAGCGTGTGCCCGGTGGGGATCCCGCTATCGGATCTGTTGCGCAAGCTGCGCGAGAAGCAGGTGGAGCGGCGGCTGCGCCCCTGGAAAGAACGCGTGGGGCTCGCCGTGTGGGGTTTTCTGGCGCTGCATCCGGATGCTTATGCGCTCTTTACGAAGCTGGCCGTGCGGGTGCTGGAGCGCATGGGTGGCACGAACCGGTCGATTGCCAGGCTGCCGTTAGGCGGCGCGGGCTGGACCGATACGCGGGATATGCCCGCGCCGGTCGGACGGACGTTCAGGGAGTTGTACGCCGCGCAACGCAGTCATATCGGCTGAGCGGACAGGGGCAGGCGGGGCTTGGTGTCGTAGGTCCGAAGTCTCGCGGCATCGTGCGCGAGCCGTAGATTCCGGCATCGCGCTGTCTGCCTGCTCATCTTGCTTTCTGGCTGGCGCGTCGAATGATCTCAGCCAGAGTCGCGGAAGAGGCGCCAGTGCGCTCCCTTGGCCGTTAATTGGAGCGCGGTCGCCAGGTGGATTCGTGCGCCGCGTCGGAACCCGCGTCGGAACTCCAACGCGAACGCTTGACTCAGTGGTCCGTCATCTGGCCGGACTGTCGGCCCGGCACCCCGCGCACGGGTGCCGCGTTGTTGCCGTTGCCATGGCCGCCATTCCCTGCCTGTTGAGGCGGCGGCGGAGGCGGCGGGGCGCCGGCTCCCGGGCGCGGCGCATTCGATCCGCTCGGCCCCCGCGGTCCGCCCGCCGCGCCTTGAGGCGGCGGTCCGCCGTGCGATCCACCGCCACCGGGCTGGCCATGCCAGCCGCCGTTGTCGCCGTGGTTGCCGTTATTTCCATAGTTGCCGTTATTCGGCCGACCGTGGTCGGGATAGCCGCCATAACCGGGCCCGGGGCCGTAATAACGGCCCGGGCCGCCGTAGTAGCCCGGTTCCGAGTAGTTGCCGTAGCCCATGTAGACGTTGGTTTGCGGCACGACCGGCACGCCAGTGGCGTACCCGTCGTACCCGTCATAGGCGTTATAGCCGTTGTATCCGCCATTGGCATTGCCGTACATCGGCGTGCCGTCCGGGTACACCGCACAGCCGCCGAGCAGAGCGGCGACCGCGAGACAGACGATTGGTGCGAAGCGTTTCATGTGAGATAGACCAAGATAGACCAGTGCGAGGGCATGTATTTATAAGACCGCTATTATCGCCATCCGTCACAAGAGCTTTGTATGCGTTTGTAAGGATTTCTTTTTCTGCCGCAAGCCGCGCGCCCGCGATGCGCGCCGCAAACAGCCGATCGACTGTTTCATTGAGAGCAACGATCTGTCTCGCGGCGTTGGGTTTTTCCCGATTGCATATTCCTATAGGATTTGGACTGGGCATAGTGGGCTACAAGCTCATCCGCCCACAATCGGAAGAAACGACATCATGAAAAAGACAATATCGGTGTACTGGCCACTAGCCATCGTTGTGCCGCTCGCTGCGGCTGCCTATCTGCACATTTGCGGGAACACCGCATCGCACGCGTCGCAAGCCCCGCTCGCTGCCGATCAACTGACGGCTGAACTCGCTCGCGCAGTCTCGTACGGCATGGTCGATGCCGCCTCGGCGCTGCCGGCGAAACCGATGCGAGCTGTCACCGCGATGCCGCTCGCGGAAGCGTCGTAAACACGAAGGTAAGTACAAGGTACGCGCGACCGCAGCGGCGCAAGTGTCATCGCCGCGTAGCGCCGCGCCATCCCAAACTGCCGCGCGCCGGGCTTCCGGCGAAATTCCGGCCGGCTTTGTATAATCGCGGCTCCTGTTTGCTAACCGTCGGCCGAAGCGCTGGCGCGCCGGAAAAGCCTCTGATGAAAACCGTGTCGATCTGCTTTGTCTGCCTCGGCAACATCTGCCGTTCACCGACTGCGGAAGGTGTGATGCGCCATCTGGTGAGCGAGGCGAAGCTCGCGGAGCGCATTCTGATCGATTCCGCAGGCACGGGCGACTGGCACATCGGCGAGCCGCCTGACGAGCGCGCGCAGCACGCGGCCGGCCGGCGCGGGTATGAACTGGCCGCGTTGCGCGGCCGCCAGATCGCCCCCGCGGACTTCGAGCGTTTCGATCTGCTGATCGCAATGGACGACAAAAACGTCGCCGCCCTGCGCCAGGTCTGCGCGCCGGAACAGCACGACAAGATTCGTCTGCTGATGGAGTTCGTCCCCGAGGCGGACGTCCGCTGGGGCGGCGCCCGCGAAGTCGTGGATCCGTATTTCGGCGGCGCGGAAGGTTTCGAGCAGGTGCTGGATCAGTGCGAAGCGGCCTGCCGTGGCCTGATCGCGGCGTTGCGCCCGCACTTGCTGGCTTAAGCGTTTGGCGGCCGAGGGCGTTAGTGCGCCGAGCCTATCTCGCAATTAAGCGAATGACCCAAATCGCGATAGGGATACTTGACTAAATCGCTCATGTATTTATACTTGACAAAACTTGTCGAGAATTGCGGTTCCCCTACATATGAGACTCACCACGAAAGGCCGTTTCGCCGTCACGGCGATGATTGACCTGGCGCTGCGCCAGGAGCAGGGCCCGGTGACGCTTGCGGGTATCAGCCAGCGCCAACATATCTCCCTGTCGTACCTCGAGCAGCTGTTTGGAAAGCTGCGTCGTCATGAAATCGTCGAGTCCGTGCGCGGGCCGGGTGGTGGCTACAATCTGGCCCGCCGCTCTGAAGACGTGACCGTGGCCGACATCATCATCGCGGTCGACGAGCCGCTCGACGCCACCCAGTGCGGCGGCAAAGGCTCCTGCGAGGGTACCAAGCAGCACGACGGCCACTGCATGACGCACGAACTGTGGTCCACGCTGAACCAGAAAATGGTCGAGTACCTCGATTCGGTCTCCCTGAAGGATCTGGTCGACCAGCAGCGTTCGCGCGAAGGCGCGCCGGCCGTATTGCGCGACAGGCGCAACGAGGCGCCGGCGGTCGAACCCGTCCGCGTGGCGCCCAAAGGGCCGAATTCCGTTTTCAACATGGCCGGTTCCTAGGCGCGGTATCGAGCAGAAACCGCAGCCTGATCAGAAACCCAGAAGCCAGAGCACATGACGTCCCCGGAGCAATTGATGAACAACGACACTCTCCATCTGCCCATCTACATGGACTACAGCGCGACGACGCCGATCGATCCGCGCGTGGTGGACAAGATGATTCCGTATCTGCGCGAGCAGTTCGGCAACCCCGCATCGCGCAGCCACTCGTATGGCTGGGACGCGGAGCGCGCAGTCGAAGAAGCGCGTGAGAATGTCGCCGCGCTGGTGAACGCCGACCCGCGCGAAATCATCTGGACCTCGGGTGCCACGGAGTCGGACAACCTGGCGATCAAGGGTGCCGCGCACTTCTACAAGAGCAAGGGTAAGCACATCGTCACGGTGAAGACCGAGCACAAGGCCGTGCTCGACACCTGCCGCGAACTCGAACGCGAAGGCTTCGAAGTCACGTATCTGGACGTCAAGGACGACGGCCTGATCGACCTCGAGAAATTCAAGGCCGCGCTGCGTCCGGACACGATTCTGGTGTCGGTCATGTCCGTCAACAACGAGATCGGCGTGATTCAGGACATCGAGGCGATCGGCGAGATCACCCGTGAAAAGGGCATTATTTTCCACGTCGACGCCGCGCAAGCCACCGGCAAGATCGCGATCGACCTGCAAAAGCTGAAGGTCGACCTGATGTCGTTCTCGGCGCACAAGACGTATGGCCCGAAGGGCATCGGCGCGCTGTACGTGCGCCGCAAGCCGCGCATCCGCATCGAAGCGCAGATGCACGGCGGCGGTCACGAGCGCGGCATGCGCTCGGGCACGCTGGCTACGCACCAGATCGTCGGCATGGGTGAAGCGTTCCGGATCGCGCGTGAAGAAATGGCGACGGAGAACGAACGTATCCGCATGTTGCGCGACCGTCTGCTGCGCGGCCTGTCGGAAATGGAAGAGGTATATGTGAATGGCGACATGGAAAAGCGTGTGCCGCACAACCTCAACATCAGCTTCAATTTCGTCGAAGGCGAGTCGCTGATCATGGCGGTGAAAGACGTGGCGGTGTCGTCGGGCTCGGCCTGTACGTCGGCTTCGCTGGAGCCGTCGTACGTGCTGCGCGCGTTGGGCCGTAACGACGAACTGGCGCACAGCTCGATCCGCTTCACGGTGGGCCGCTTCACGACCGAGCAGGATGTCGATTACGTGATCAACCTGCTGAAGACCAAGATTTCGAAGCTGCGCGACTTGTCGCCGCTGTGGGAAATGCACAAGGACGGGATCGATATTTCGACGATCCAATGGGCAGCGCACTGACGCGCCGTTTGGACTACGTCGAATTTATCGAATTGCGAATTTATCGAATTGCGAATTGCACGAATTGCAGGTTGAAACGAATCAAGGAGTGTCATCATGGCTTATAGCGACAAGGTTCTGGACCATTACGAAAACCCGCGCAACGTCGGTTCCTTCGCGAAGGACGACGATGCGGTCGGTACCGGCATGGTCGGCGCGCCCGCATGCGGCGACGTCATGAAGCTGCAGATCCGCGTGGGCGCGGACGGCATTATCGAAGACGCGAAGTTCAAGACGTATGGCTGCGGTTCGGCGATTGCGTCGAGCTCGCTCGTGACCGAATGGGTGAAGGGCAAGACGCTCGATCAGGCCATGTCGATCAAGAACACGCAGATCGCCGAAGAACTGGCGCTGCCGCCGGTGAAGATCCACTGCTCGATCCTCGCGGAAGACGCGATCAAGGCAGCGGTCGCCGACTACAAGCAACGTCACGGTGAAGCGGTCGTCGCGGACGAGAAGCAACACGCTTAAGCGGCGGTTGCGGCGCGGTTTCAGGTGAATGGAAACGGACGGCGCGAATTCAACGCAACCGTCCGACACGAGCGATATTTGATGCAGGCAGGGTAGCAGCGCGTGAGAAGGCAGACGAACGGCCGGCACGCACTGCGCAATGAGAAACGCTATGGCAATTACGTTGACCGAAAAGGCAGCACAGCACGTCCAGAAGTATCTGACCCGGCGCGGTAAAGGCGTCGGCTTGCGCGTCGGCGTGCGCACCACCGGCTGCTCCGGCTTGGCCTACAAGCTCGAGTACGTGGATGAACTCGCGCCCGAAGACGAAGTCTTCGATTGCAACGGCGTGAAGATCATTGTCGACCCGAAGAGCCTCGCCTATATCGACGGCACCGAGCTCGACTTCGCACGTGAAGGGCTGAACGAAGGCTTCAAGTTCAACAACCCGAACGTGAAGGACGAATGCGGTTGCGGCGAATCGTTCCGCGTGTAATTCCGGACATTTCCGCGTGCAGCGGATCAAAGGCGGCGCGGGCCGCCTTTTTAGTTTGATCCGCGCATTCGCCTGCGCCGCGACGCCGCCTTCACGCTCCACCGAGCCGAGTTTTTAGACTGCACTCCGGTGCGCTTTCCTGAACGGACTTCTTCTATCCGATGGCCTCGCTGAACGACAGCCACTTCGACCTGTTCGACCTGCCGGCGCAATTCGCGCTCGACGCGGCGGCGCTCGATCACGCCTACCGCACGGTCCAGGCGCAAGTGCATCCGGACCGCTTCGCGGCGGCCGGCGACGCGCAAAAGCGCATTGCGATGCAGTGGGCGACGCGCACCAACGAGGCGTATCAGACGCTGCGCGATCCGTTGAAGCGCGCCACTTATCTGCTGCATCTGCGCGGCATCGACGTCGGCGCGGAGAACAATACGGCGATGGAGCCGGCGTTCCTCATGCAGCAAATGGAATGGCGCGAAGGGATCGAAGACGCGGCTGCGGCGAAGAACGTCGATGCGCTCGACGCCTTGCTCACGGAACTGCGCGACGAAGAGCGCATGCGTTTCGAAAAGCTAGTCGCGTTGCTCGACAGCGGCGCGAATCAGGCCGCAGGCGAGGCCGTGCGGCAGTTGATGTTCATCGAGCGGGTGGCGTCGGAAATCGGTACGCAGATCGAGCGGCTCGACACCTAGCGAGCTCGCGCCGCGCGCAGCAGCGGGAGCGCGGCCACGTTCGCCAGCCGAGCCGTAGCTTTATATCCAGCAACGCGAAAATTCAGGACGGGGCCGAGCGGCCCCGAGAAGACCCAGATGGCCTTACTGCAAATCTCCGAACCCGGCATGGCGCCGGCACCCCACCAGCGGCGTCTGGCGGTCGGCATCGATCTCGGCACCACCAATTCCCTCGTCGCCGCCGTGCGCAGCGGCGTGCCCGACGTGCTGCCCGACGAAGACGGCCATGCGCTGCTGCCGTCGGTGGTGCGCTACCTGGAAAAGGGCGGCCGCCGCATCGGCCGTACGGCCAAGGCCGAGGCGGCGAGCGATCCGCGCAACACCATCGTTTCGGTCAAGCGGTTCATGGGCCGTGGCAAGGCGGAAGTGGAAGGCGCCGAAAACGCGCCGTACGATTTCGTCGACGCACCCGGCATGGTGCAGATCCGCACCGTGGACGGCGTGAAGAGCCCCGTCGAAGTGTCGGCCGAAATTCTCGCGACGCTGCGTCAGCGCGCCGAGGACACGCTCGGCGATGAACTCGTCGGCGCGGTCATTACGGTGCCGGCTTACTTCGACGAAGCCCAGCGTCAGGCGACCAAAGACGCCGCGCGTCTGGCCGGCCTGAATGTGCTGCGCCTGCTGAACGAACCGACGGCGGCCGCGATTGCCTACGGCCTCGATAACGGTTCCGAGGGGCTGTACGCCGTGTACGACCTGGGCGGCGGCACCTTCGACCTGTCGATTCTCAAGCTCACCAAAGGCGTGTTCGAAGTGCTCGCGGCGGGCGGCGATTCCGCGCTCGGCGGCGACGATTTCGATCACGCCTTGTATCGCTACGTGCTGGAGCAGGTGGGCATCGCGCCGCAAACGCTCGCACCCGAAGACGTCCGCCTGCTGCTGGACAGCGTGCGTGTGGCCAAGGAGGCGCTGTCGGACGCGCCGGATGTGAAGCTGCAGGTCACGCTCTCGAACGGCACCCGGATCGATCTGACGATCGCCGAGGCCACTTTCGAGGCCATCACGCAGGCGTTGGTTCAGCGCACGCTCGGCCCGACGAAAAAGGCGCTGCGCGACGCCAAGGTCACGACGCAAGACATCAAGGGCGTGGTGCTGGTCGGCGGCGCGACGCGCATGCCGGTGATCCGCCGCGCGGTCGAGTCGTTCTTCGGCCAGCCGCCGCTGATCAATCTCGATCCGGATCAGGTCGTCGCGCTCGGCGCGGCGATCCAGGCCGACCTGCTCGCGGGCAACCGCGGCGCGGACGGCGACGAGTGGCTCCTGCTCGACGTGATTCCGCTGTCGCTCGGCGTCGAGACGATGGGCGGTCTGACCGAGAAGATCATCCCGCGCAATTCGACGATTCCGGTCGCCCGCGCGCAGGACTTCACGACCTTCAAGGACGGCCAGACGGCCATGGCGATCCACGTCGTGCAGGGCGAGCGCGAACTCGTCAGCGACTGCCGCTCGCTCGCGCGTTTCGAGCTGCGCGGCATTCCGCCGATGGCCGCGGGCGCCGCGCGCATTCGCGTGACCTACCAGGTCGACGCCGACGGCCTGCTGTCCGTGTTCGCACGTGAGCAGGGCTCGGGGGTGGAGGCGTCGGTGGTAGTCAAGCCGTCCTACGGTCTCGCCGACGACGACATCGCGAAAATGCTCGAAGAGAGCTTCTCGACCGCCGAGGTCGACATGCGGGCACGGGCGCTGCGCGAAGCGCAAGTCGAAGCGCGGCGTCTCGTGGAAGCCACCGACGCGGCGCTCGCCGCCGACGCGGAGCTCCTCGACGACAGCGAGCGCGCCGAACTCGACACGCTGCTCGATGCATTGCGCAATGTCGCGCAGAGCGACGACGTGGATGCAATCGAAGCCGCCACGAAAACCCTCGCTGAAGGCACCGACGAATTCGCCGCCCGCCGCATGAACAAGGGCATTCGCCGCGCGCTTGCCGGCCGCAAGCTCGACGAGATCTGAGCTCGACCCGAGCCTTGCTGCAGCGGCAGGCGGCCAGCTTTGCCCGCCGCTGCAAAAATTCGAATCGCGCCGCGTGGACTTAAAAAGTCCTCGCGTCGCCAGTAAAATGGTACGGAGCCTGTTTGAGGCCGCCGTGCCTCAGACCCAAACGGAAAATGTATGCCTCAAATCGTTGTGCTGCCTCACGTCGAACTGTGCCCGGAAGGCGCGGTGATCGATGCCGTGCCCGGCAAGAGCATTTGCGACAGCCTGCTCGAGCACGGCATTGAAATCGAGCACGCGTGCGAGAAGTCGTGCGCCTGCACGACCTGCCATGTGATCGTGCGTGAGGGTTTCGCCGCCTTGACGCCATCCGAGGAAGACGAGGACGATCTGTTGGACAAGGCATGGGGGCTCGAACCGACCTCGCGCCTGTCATGCCAGGCCATGGTGCCGGCCGAGCAGGATCTGGTTGTCGAAATCCCTCGCTACTCGATCAATCACGCGAAGGAAAACCACTAACAGGAGGATGCAGCCATGAAGTGGACCGATACGCAAGACATCGCGATGGCCCTGACTGACAAGCACCAGGACATCGATCCGCAACAGGTGCGCTTCACCGACTTGCACCGTTGGGTTACCGAATTGGAAGGATTCGACGACGATCCTAACCGTTCGAACGAAAAGATCCTCGAGGCGATTCAGGCTGCATGGATTGAAGACGCGGATTACTGAGCGTCACTGAGTTTCCGGCGCCGGCCGGCTTTCTGCTCGCGCCTCCGGTTGCGGCAAAGAAAAAGGCGATTCCATTGGAATCGCCTTTTTTGCGTCTATCGAAAACGTATTCAGTGGGTGTCTAGCTTGCCACGAGTGTGCCGTTCTCAACACGAACGCGCTGACCCTGCTGGAACGGCGGCGCTTCATGGTAGGTGAAGTAACGCGTCTTGCCGCTTTCCATCCGCACGCGCACCGAGTACGACGTGGTGCTGCGGATATGTTTTTCGACCGAGTTGCCGGCAAGGCCGCCGCCGAGCGCACCGAGAACGGTCATCGCAGTGCGGCCGTTGCCGCTGCCGAACTGATTGCCGACCACGCCGCCGGCTACCGCGCCGCCGACTGCGCCGATGCCGGTGCCGTGACCTTCCTGACGCACCGCCGAGATGGCTTCGACCGTGCCGCATGTCGAGCAGTAGGCCGGTTGTGCGGGCTGTTGCTGGGCGTAATCAGGTGCCGGTCGAGCCTGTTGCTGCTGCGCGTATTGCTGCTGCTGGGCGGGCGTGGGGGCGGGTGCAGGCTGCGGTTGCTGAGCCACCTGCTGTTGGGCAGCCTGCTGCGCCGTGGGGTTGGCGGGCGCTGCCGAATCGACCACGCCCGGCTGTGTGCCTTGCGTAGCGACTTGCGCCGCCTGAGTCTGATCGTTTTGCGCGCCGTTGCTGGACGCCTTCGGAAACAGGCCCGTAACGGCCGCCGTGGCGGCCAGGCTCGCAATGATCACCGCACCGGCAGCGGTCGCGACCAGCGGGTGTATCCGGCGTTGTTGCGCAGGCTGTTGAGATTGCGTAGTGGGTTGCGTGTTGGGATTGTCCATTTTGGCCTCCGTCTTTAGCAGAGTCGACTTTTAGTGAGACGAAGTGTCTGACAAATCGATTCCGCAAGGGTTTCAATTTGTAACGATTTCCGGGCAATCATCCTGACGGCGCCGCGCCGAAGGCAGGTGCTCGAATGGTGAACTCATACAGCCGAGGCCGGCAGGGTGGGCAGTTTTTACCGATGGTTACAAACTTGACAGCCGCCACACGTCTTCGGAGCAGCAAGAAAAACGCCCGGCTCATGCCGGGCGCTTGGGGTGTGTTCAACCGCAACTTCAACCGCGCGGCGATCAGTCTTCGCGGCGCAGATGCGGGAACAGAATCACATCGCGGATGCTCGGGCTGTCGGTCAGCATCATGACCAGGCGGTCGATACCGATGCCGCAACCGCCGGCCGGCGGCATGCCGTATTCCAGCGCGCGAATATAGTCCGCATCGTAGAACATCGCTTCTTCGTCGCCGGCGTCTTTCTGGTCGACCTGCTTCTTGAAGCGCGCTGCCTGGTCTTCCGGATCGTTCAGTTCCGAGAAGCCATTGGCGATTTCACGGCCGGTGATGAACAGTTCGAAACGCTCCGTAATGCCTTCAACCTCGTCCGACGCGCGCGCGAGCGGCGACACCTCGATCGGGTAATCGATGATGTAAGTCGGCTCCCACAATTGCGACTCGGCGGTTTCTTCGAACAGCGCCAGCTGCAGAGAGCCGACGCCCGCGTTCAGGAACTGCGGCTGCGACGCATCCACGCCGAACTTCTTCAGCTCGGTGCGCAGGAAAGCGCTGTCGGCGAGTTGCTCGTTCGTGTATTGCGGCGCATATTTCTGGATGGCTTGCGTGATCGTGAGGCGATGGAACGGCTTCGCCAGATCGAGTTCGCGGCCCTGATACGTGATGGTAGCCGTGCCCAGCGCGTCGATCGCCGCCTGGCGGATCAGCTGCTCGGTGAAATCCATCAGCCACTTGTAGTCGGTGTACGCGGCGTAGAACTCGATCATCGTGAATTCCGGATTGTGGCGCACGGACACGCCCTCATTGCGGAAGTTACGGTTGATCTCGAACACACGCTCGAAGCCGCCGACTACGAGGCGCTTCAGATACAGCTCCGGCGCGATACGCAGGAACATCTGCATGTCGAGCGCGTTGTGGTGCGTGGTGAACGGCTTGGCCGCCGCGCCGCCCGGAATCGGGTGCAGCATGGGCGTTTCGACTTCCATGAAGTCGGCGTCCGACATGAACTTGCGGATCGACGAAATCGCCTTGGTGCGCGCGACGAAAGTCTTGCGCGTTTCCGGCGTGACGATCAGATCGACATAGCGCTGGCGATACTTCATTTCCTGGTCGGCCAGACCGTGGAACTTGTCGGGCAGCGGACGCAGCGACTTCGACAGCAGACGCAGTTCCGTGCAGCGCACCGACAGTTCGCCCTTGTTGGTGCGGAACAGCACGCCGCGCGCCGCGACGATGTCGCCCATGTCCCACTTCTTGAAGGCGTTGTACGTGTCCTGGCCAACGTCGGCAGGCGTAATGAAGAACTGGATCTGACCCGAACCGTCGCGCACCGTCGCAAAGCTTGCCTTGCCCATCACGCGTTTGAGCATCATGCGGCCGGCGATCGCGACTTCGAGCGGATTCGCTTCGAGCGCTTCCTTGTCGGCGTGCTCGTATTGCGACTGCAGATCTTCGGCGTGATGCGTAGGGCGGAAATCGTTCGGATAGGCGACGCCTTGCTCACGCAACTCGCGCAGCTTTTCGCGGCGCTCGGTCATGATTTTGTTGTCGTCCACCTCGGGCACGGCATTCGGTCGGGCCGCGTCAGGCTGGGCCGCGTTAGGCTGGGTCGGTTCGGTCATGATGATTTGGTATTCGGTGGCCCGCACGCGAGTGGCGCGCTTGCGGGTGGCCAGTCAGTAAAAACCTCAGGCGGTGTAAAGAAACAGCGAAGAAACAGGAAGAAGCAGCAGAAGACGGCGAAGATGCGGCGCGGCTTTTCAGGCCGCGCCGGTTGCGCTTAGACGCCCTGTTTCAGGCTGGCGCTGATGAACGGATCGAGGTCGCCGTCGAGCACACTCTTCGTGTTGCTGATTTCGACGTTGGTGCGCAGATCCTTGATACGGCTGTTGTCCAGCACGTACGAGCGGATCTGATGACCCCAGCCCACGTCGGTCTTGCCGGCTTCGAGCTTGTCCTGCTCTTCCTGACGCTTGCGGATTTCCGCTTCGTACAGGCGCGATTTCAGCATGGCCATGGCTTCGGCACGGTTGCGGTGCTGCGAACGGTCGTTCTGACACTGCACGACGATGCCCGACGGCATGTGCGTAATACGCACCGCGGAGTCGGTCTTGTTGATGTGCTGACCGCCCGCGCCGGACGCGCGGTACGTGTCGATCCGCAGATCGGCTGGATTGATGTCCACTTCGATCGAGTCGTCGATTTCCGGGTACACGAACACCGAGGAGAACGACGTGTGACGGCCGCCCGACGAGTCGAACGGCGACTTGCGCACGAGGCGGTGCACACCGGTTTCGGTGCGCAGAAAGCCGTACGCGTATTCGCCTTCGATCTTGATCGTGGCGTTCTTGATGCCCGCGACGTCGCCGTCGGTCTGTTCCAGCACTTCGGTCTTGAAGCCCTTGCGCTCGCAGTAGCGCAGGTACTGGCGCAGCAGCATGGATGCCCAGTCGCACGCCTCGGTGCCGCCGGCGCCGGCCTGGATGTCCAGGAACGCGTTGTTCGGATCGGCCGGGTTCGCGAACATGCGGCGGAATTCCATGTCCGCCACGCGCTGTTCGATGCCTTGCGCGTCGGCTTCGCAGGCGAGGAGGGTTTCCTCGTCGTCTTCTTCGCGGGCCATGTCGAACAGGTCCTGCGCGTCGCGCAGGTCGTTATCGAGCGACGTGAGCTTGCCCACCGTGTCGTCGAGCAGCTTTTTTTCCCGGCCGAGGGCCTGGGCGTGCTTCGAGTCGTTCCAGACGTCCGGGTCTTCGAGTTCCCGGTTGACTTCGATTAGACGCAGTGCTTTGTCGTCGTAGTCAAAGATACCCCCGTAGCGAGTCCGCGCGAGTGCGCAGGTCCGCCAGTGAGGCTTCGATCGCGTTGAGACGTTCCGCTTCCATGTCGATCTTTTATAGCTTCGTAAAAAGACGAAATTATAGCCGATCGGCGCGCCGCGCCGGAGGCTCTTGAGCGATCCGGCGCGTGTTTGGGGTTGATTTTGTGGAGATTTTCGACCTTTTCAGGACACCGGACCCCGGCGCGCTGCGCGAGCTTCAGCTCGCCGCGTGCTCGACGATCAACTGCACGCGCGACACGCCGTTCCACGTATCGCTCGCGAGACGGTAGGCGACCGTGGTGCGGGCGGGCAGGGTGTCCGTGTGGTTGAACCAGATCGCGTTGAAGCGCTGGCGGCCGCGCACGAGTTGCAGTTTCAGGTGCTTGTCCTTCACCAGCGCCTGCGACGCGATATCGAATTCGCCCGAAAACACCGGCGCCGGAAAGCCTTGACCCCACACGGCGGCGTCGAGCATTTCGACGAATTGCGGCGTGAAGTACGCGTCCTCGAGCTCGCCGTCGGTTTCCACCGTGCGCGAGAGCGCCTCTTCGGACAGCCATTCGCGGCCGACCGCTTCGAACGCGGCGGTGAAGCGCGGCACGTCGGCGGCGGCGAGCGTAAGGCCCGCGGCCATCGCGTGGCCGCCGAACTTCACGATCAGGCCCGGCTCGCGCTTCGAGATCAGGTCGAGCGCGTCGCGCAGATGGAAGCCCGCAATGGAGCGGCCCGAGCCTTTGACGGTCTGGCCGCTGTCGTCGGCGAGCGCGAAAGTGAACGAGGGCCGGTGGAATTTCTCCTTCAGCCGTCCCGCGACGATGCCGATCACGCCCTGGTGCCAGTCGGGATTGAAGAGCGTGATGGTGGTCCTGCCGTCCGGGTCGATCGCCGAGAGGTCGTCGAGCGCCTGTTGCTGCATGCCGGCTTCGATTTCGCGGCGCTCGCGGTTCATCGTGTCGAGTTGCTGCGCAAGGTCCCAGGCGCGGCCGATGTCGTCGGTCGTCAGGCATTCGATTCCGAGCGACATGTCCGACAGGCGGCCCGCCGCATTCAGGCGCGGCCCGAGCGCGAAGCCGAGGTCGAACCCCGACGCGCTGCGGGCGTCGCGCGCGGCGGCGCGAAACAGCGCGGCGATGCCCGGCTGCATCTTGCCTTTGCGGATGCGTTGCAACCCTTGCGCGACCAGCACGCGGTTATTGCCGTCGAGCTTGACCACGTCCGCGACCGTGCCGAGCGCGACCAGATCGAGCAGACCGTCGAGGCGCGGTTCGGGGAAGTTATCGTTGAACGCGCCACGGCGGCGCAATTCCGCGCGCAACGCGAGCAGCACATAAAACATCACGCCGACGCCCGCAATGCACTTGCTCGGAAACGTGCAGCCCGGCTGGTTCGGATTGACGATCGCGCGGGCGGGCGGCAGTTCGTCGCCGGGCAGGTGGTGATCCGTGACCAGCACGTCGATGCCGAGCGCGTTGGCCGCTTCCACGCCGTCCACGCTGGCGATGCCGTTATCCACCGTGATCAGCAGTTCCGGTTTGCCCGACGGATTGCGCGCCGCCAGCTCGACGATCTCCGGCGTCAGGCCGTAGCCGTACTCGAAACGGTTCGGCACCAGGTAGTCGATCCGGCCGCCGAACATGCGCAGGCCGCGCACGGCGACCGCGCAGGCGGTGGCGCCGTCGCAGTCGTAGTCGGCGACCACCAGCATGCGACGCTGGTTCTGGATCGCGTCGGCGAGCAGGGCGGCGGCGTCTTCGCAGCCTTTGAGCGCGACCGGCGGCACGAGCCGCGCGAGGCCCGTTTCGATCTCGTCGGGCATGCACACGCCGCGCGCCGCGTAGAGGCGCGCGAGCACCGGATGCAGGCCGTGGCGGGTGAGAATTTCAGCGTCGACAGGAGAGCAGGTGCGCGTAACGATTCGAGTCATTCGGAAAGGCCGTGGATCATTCGTTGGGTCATTCGATCATTCATTCGATGAACAGCGAGGCGAGCACGCGCCGCCGCCAGAATTTGCGCAGATCGCCGCGCGTAACGGAGAGCGTCACCGAGCCCGTGTCGCCGCACAAGGTCAGGCCGAGTTCGCCGAGCTCGCCGGATTGCAGCGCGGCGAGCGCCGGTTCGAACCAGTCCGTTTGCATGGCGGCGAAGGCGTCGTTCCAGCGCGCCCAATCCTGCTCGATGTAGGGCGCGGAGAACGGATCGAGTTCGACCAGCGTGGAACCGCTCGTGTCCGTGTTTGCATTCGAGTTGGCGTTGGCGTTGAGCGCGGGCGCGCCGCCCGACGTGCCGCGCAGCGCGTTATCCGCAGCGCCGCGCGTCGCGCCCGCCGCCCGCAGCGCCGCAAACGACGCCGGCGGCGCAGCCGCCGCGACGCCCGCGGTCATCGCGAGGCCACGTGTGGCGGCGGCGTCGGAGAACACCCGTGCAAACGGGCTGCGCACCGGTTGCGCCGCGCCTTGCGCGTGAAACCAGATCGAGTTGACGGCCGGCAGGCCGCGCGCTTCGCGCGCTTCATTGACCGGATGTTCGAACCATGCCATTTGCACTTCGTTCTGCAGCTTCATCCAGGCGCGCGAACGCTCGCCGGAATGCGCCTCGTGCGGCAGCCAGATTTCGATGTTGCGCCCGCTCGCGCGCAACGGCGACGCGCCGGCCAACGTGCCGAACCCTTCGCCCGACAGATACCAGCGCGCGGGCCGCGGCGCTTCGATACGCACGCCGAGTTCCTCGATCAGCGGCCGCGCGACCGCCAGCAGGGCGCCGGCTTCCGCATCGGACAGATCGAGCGAGGCCGGATCGATGAGCACCAGATGGTCGTGCGCGATGCGCACATGCACCGGCTGCACGCAGGCCCATGTCGCGTTGCCGGGTTCACCGCCGTCGGCGCGCAGCATGTAGGGCGCGAGCGGCGCTTCGTCGGCGGCGGCCGCGCCGCTCGGCAGCGCGCCGAACTGGCGCGCGACCCAGCGCTCGTGCGGCAGCGTGCGCTGAAAGTCTTCGCCGATCACGCGCTCCACCAGCGTCGCGCGTGAAATCAGCCGGTCGAGGGCGGGACTGCGGATATCGTGAAGGGCGGTTGCGGCGTCCGCTGCGGCGGGCAGCGCGAAGGGCAGGAGAAGATGGAGGCGGTTGGCGAGCATGATGCTGCGCATTGTAGGGCAAAGAGTGCGAGTATTCCGTCCATCAGCTCCCGCTTGCTGAAGCCGCGGCGGCGGGCCATGCGTTCGCCGCCGTATCAGCCTGGCGTGGTCAGACCCGGGCCTGAAGCGTGGAGCAACAGCCGCGCGCGGCGGCACCGCGCAGAGGACGATGGAGACCGTCATGTCGCGTGAACTCAAAACCGAACAGGAACTGCTGGCGCTGGTCGTCAAGGCGCTCGATGCCAATCCGGCCACGGCCGGCTGGATTCCAACCGGTTTCCACGAAACCGTGGACGACGAGACCGGCTGCAACTGGGACATCAGCCATCTGCACCGCGACCGCAAGGACGCCGACGTGGCCGGGGTCGCCAACAGCGCCGCCGCGGGCATCATCAATGAGCTGCGCGGGCGTTACAACCTGCGGTAGGTGGAATGGGCGTGCGTTTCGGGGCCGGTCATTGCGCCTGCGCTCCGCTGCAGACTGCCTTTGCGCGAGTCGGCGGCATTGTATGGCAAACTTCGCGCTTGATTGGTGGTGGCAGTGGCGGTGCCAGCGGCGGCGGGCGTCTTCCAGACCGCCGCGGATCGGGGTGGCGCGCCCATTGCTAAGGGCATGGCGCGTCATGCCGGAACCATCCGCTGCGCAACGACACCAATAATCACGACGCTCGGGCCGCACGGCAGGCGCTTCACGCCTTCGTGCGCGGCACAAAGCCGAAGAAACGCAGAAAAGGATTCGCTTGAAATTTCCCTACGAATGGCAGATTGGCTGGCGCTACACCCGCGCCGGCAAACGCACGACCGGTAACGGCTTCATTTCCTTCATCGCGCTCGTCTCGATGTCGGGCATCGCGCTCGGCGTCGCGGCGCTGATCGTCGTGTTGTCCGTGATGAACGGTTTTCAGAAAGAGGTGCGCGACCGCATGCTGTCGGTGCTCGCGCACGTGGAAATTTTCTCGCCGACCGGGTCGATGCCCAACTGGCAGTTGACCGCCCAGGAAGCCCGCCAGAACAAGGAAGTGATCGGCGCGGCGCCGTATGTCGAAGCGCAGGCGCTGCTCACGCGTCAGGACGCGGTGAGCGGGGTGGCGCTGCGCGGCGTCGAGCCGTCGCTCGAGCCGCAGGTGTCCGATATCGGCAAGGAAATGAAAGGCGGCAGTCTGAACGCGCTGGTGCCGGGCGATTTCGGCATCGTGCTCGGCGCCGATCTCGCCACCAGTCTCGGCGTCACGGTCAACGACAAGATCACGCTGGTCGCGCCGGAAGGCACGATCACGCCCGCCGGCATGCTGCCACGGCTCAAGCAGTTCACGGTGGTCGGCATCTTCGAGTCGGGGCATTACGAATACGACAGCACGCTCGCGCTGATCAACATCAAGGACGCGCAGGCGCTGTTCCGGCTGCCCGCGCCGACCGGCGTGCGGTTGCGCCTGACCGACATGCAGCGCGCGCCAGAAGTCGCGCATCAGCTCGCGCGCACGCTGTCCGGTGATCTGTACATTCGCGACTGGACGCAGCAGAACAAGACCTGGTTCTCGGCGGTGCAGATCGAAAAACGCATGATGTTCATCATCCTCACGCTGATCATCGCGGTGGCGGCGTTCAATCTGGTCTCGTCGCTCGTCATGACGGTGACCAACAAGCAGGCCGACATCGCGATTCTGCGCACGCTCGGCGCGCAGCCCGGCTCGATCATGAAGATCTTTGTGGTGCAGGGCGTGACGATCGGCTTTATCGGCACGGCCACCGGCGTCGCGCTCGGTTGCCTGATCGCGTGGAGCATTCCGTGGCTCGTGCCCATGATCGAGCACATGCTCGGCGTGCAGTTCCTGCCGCCGTCGGTGTATTTCATCAGCGAATTGCCGTCCGAACTGATTCCGGCCGACGTCGCGCGGATCGGCATCATCGCCTTCCTGATGTCGGCGCTGGCAACCTTGTACCCGAGCTGGCGTGGTGCGAAAGTCCGTCCCGCGGAGGCACTGCGCTATGAATGACCGTTCCGCTACTCTATCCATGGCTTCTTCAGATACCGTGCTGCATCCCTATGTGCTGGAAGCGACCGGCATTTCCAAGTCGTTCGTGCAGGGCGGTCTGAACGTGACGGTGCTCAACAACGCGGAACTGAACGTGCGGCGCGGCGAGAAGCTGGCGATCGTCGGCGCGTCGGGGTCCGGCAAGAGCACGCTGCTGCATGTGCTCGGCGGCCTCGACGACCCGAGCGCCGGGCATGTCTCCGTCATGGGCAAACCGTTCACCAGGCTCTCCGAGCGCGAGCGCAACGACCTGCGTAACCGCGCGCTGGGATTCGTGTATCAGTTCCACCACCTGCTGCCCGAGTTTTCCGCGCTCGATAACGTCGCGATGCCGCTGCGAATCCGCCGCATGTCCACCGAAGCGTCGCGCCGCGAAGCGCTCGCGGTGCTGGAGCGCGTCGGCATGGGGCATCGCGCGAAGCATCGTCCGGGCGAGTTGTCGGGCGGCGAGCGTCAGCGTGTCGCGATTGCGCGCGCGTTGGTGACGAAGCCCGCCTGCGTGCTGGCCGACGAACCGACCGGCAATCTCGACGGCGGCACCGCCGACACCGTGTTCAACCTGATGCTCGAACTGTCGCAAACGCTCGAAACGAGCTTCGTGATCGTCACGCACGATCCGGAACTGGCGGGACGTTGCGACCGCATCATGCGGCTGCGCGACGGGGTGCTGCACGAAGAGCCGGTGGTGCCGGTCTGATTGCCGGACACCGAAAGCTTGGGCTGAGCCGTTAGCGAGGCACGCCATGTGGATCGATACGCACTGTCATCTCGATGCATCGGAATTCGACGCCGACCGCGCGCAAGTCGCGGCGGCGGCGCAGCGCGCGGGCGTGGGGCGGATCGTGATTCCGGCGATCGGCCGCGAGAACTTCGCCACGGTGCGCGAACTGGCGCACCGGGTCGCCGGCGGCGCGTATGCGCTCGGCATCCATCCGTTGTTCACGCCGTCGGCGCAAGAGAGCGATCTTGATTTGTTGCGCATGGAAATCGAGGCGAGTCTCGACGATCCGCTGTTTGTCGGTATCGGTGAGATCGGGCTGGATTATTTCGTCGACGGTCTCGACGACGCGCGCCAGCAGTTCTTCTACAACGCTCAGTTGCAACTCGCACGCGAATTCGATCTGCCGGTGATCTGCCATGTGCGCAAATCGCAGGATCAGGTGATCAAGGGGCTGCGGCGGCATCAGATTCACCGCGGCATTGCGCATGCATTCAACGGCAGTTTTCAGCAGGCTCAGGCGTATATCGACCAGGGCATGCATCTCGGTTTCGGCGGCAATCTGACGTTCGAGCGGGCGCGGCAAATCCGCCGCCTCGCCGAACAGTTGCCGTTCGACGCACTGGTCGTCGAGACCGATGCGCCGGACATCGCTCCGGCCTGGATCTACAAGCAGCGCAACTCGCCGGAGCAGATTCCGGCGATCGGCGCGGGCCTCGCGGAACTGCGCGGCATGACAGCCGATGAAGCCGCCCTAGGCACAACGGCTAACGCGCTCGCCGCGCTGCCGCGGCTCGCACTTTCCTCTGCATAATTGAACTCGATGGTCTGAGTGGTTCGCGCCGGGCGACACCCACGCCCGGCGGGTTCGTTGACGCCCGCGCGTAGGCGTTGTGTCGTCCGGCGTCTGCTGGCGGAGGGCGGATGCGGGCATGGTGGTGCGGGTTTGCGTTGGGAGTGGTCTGGCTGCAGCGGCAGGCGGCGCTGCCGGATTGGGTGGCGATGTGCGGGCTGGTGATGGTCGCGTGCGCTGCGGTTGTCGTGGCGGTGTGGGGGTTGGGCGGGGCTGAGGGGTTGGTGGAGGGGCATGGGGCGGTGGGTGCGGCAGCCGGTTTGGCTGCTGGCGCGAAGGAGTGTTTAGCTCCTGCGTCGGCGTCGTCGCCGCCGCCAACCGCCGCGCCTACGTTTGGCGCGTACGCTCGCGCCGCGAAGCTCGCTTCACTCATAACTCGCGTCCGCTTTACCCCGCGCTTGCGTTCAGTCGCCGGTTGGGGCGCCCTGTGGTGCGCCGCGTTGTGCGCGGGCTTCGGCTACGCCGCCCTGCGCGCGGAGATGCGCCTCGCGGTGAGCTTGCCGACTGCATGGGAAGGTCGCGATATCGAAGTCTCCGGCACTATCAAAGGCTTGCCGTCACGCGACGAAAACGGCGCGCGTTTTCTATTCGACGTCGAATCGGCCGACGCGCCTATTGCCAATTTCCCGCGCGTGATCCAGCTATCGTGGATTGCCGAAGATGCGCCGCCGCCGATCCTCGAACCCGGCGCACGCTGGCAGTTGACCGTCCGGCTCAAACGTCCGCATGGCAACGCCAACTTCGGCGTGCGGGATGCCGAGGCCAATCTGCTCGCCCGCAACGTGCGGGCCACCGGCTACGTGAGCGCGCCGGCTCGCGCGGTGCGATTGCGTGGCCACGCACGCGGGATCGGCGTGACGGTGGACCGCTGGCGTGCGGCGCTGCGCGCGCGGATCGGCGCGGTACTCGGGGATGCGCCACACCGCTGACTTCGTCGTGGCGCTCGCCATCGGCGCGCAGGACGAAGTCAGCGCCGCGGACTGGCTGCTGATGCGCGGCACGGGCACGAGTCATCTCGTGGCGATTAAAGGTTCAATTAAACCAATTTTTGAGAATATGATTTGGTTTTATCGAACCTTTCAGTACCATTATATATCCACATCTTAACGTCAAGATCGATTTTTACGTGTAGCCCTGCAGCTCTCTTTCTGCCTGAGCGCTCGCTCGACATCTGGCGTTTGGCCCAACTTTTCCAGTGTTTCAGCTCGTCCGGTTTCAGCTTGTCCTAATCGCTCACCCGCCCACGCGTCGTTTACCGTTGACGTGAAATACGAGCCTCCATTTGCACCGATGATCTCAGCCCTGCGGAATGATCGATCTGGTTTCTCCGCCTCCATTCCTTCCTGACTACCAACCCAGTGTGAGTCTGCATCTTCCGGGTCTGGATCTTCCCGATCTACAAGATAAGCGCCACCCGGGTACACGTTGATACGCGTGACCGTTCGTCGGATTTGCAATGCAAGACGCGCGCGGAGTTGGTACAGTTCGTCACCTTCAACCTGCCGCATTCGCTCATCGAGTGCGAGCACTGAGTCCTTGATTGTAGCCATGTCGGACAGTGTGTTCTTTAGCCCGAACAGCTCTCGTTCCCTAGCGTCAATTTCCGACTCTATCTCGTCTTTGGCTTTCTGCTGTGAAGCAAACCTCTCTTGGAGCGCGTCGACGACAATCTCTCCGCTTTCGATAGCATCCAGCAGTCGCTGGACTTTCAAATGCACCTCGTTTCGCTTGGCGCGAAGTCCGATGATTTGCGTTTCTACAGCAGTGATTTTTCCACTCAGACTATTTCCGGTACCAATCAGGTCGGAAAAATCAATACCTTTCAGATAGGTTAAAACTGTTTTCTCGAAATCCTCCAGGTTCCACATAATGAAATGACAGCCGAGTCCGCGTTTCGCATTGGAGCATGCGATAAAACGCTTTGTTCGGAGAGCCTTTGCTGGCTTGTGCCCGGCTACGGTCATAGATTCTCCGCAATAGCCACACTTAAGAAGCCCCGAAAAAATATTTGTGAATTCAGCCCCTTTCGCACCCCGTCCACGGGACAGTCGGTCGGCGCGTGCAGCTTGCAGTGCATGGAACTCGTCCTTCGTAAGCAAAGCCGGGAAGTAGTTCTCAACGAGAAACCCCGCAGGCTTGCGCGAAATGCCGTCCGTCATCGTCGGCTGGTAACCGCCATACAGAGCGGGATTCGTGCAAATTTTCTGGATGGTCGAAGGGTGCCATCCATTGCCGAGGCGCGAACGATAGTTGATTGGCGGAATTCCCTCCTGATTGAGCAACTTGACGATAGCCTGCTGCCCCATACCCGTCATCTGCAAATCAACGATACGCCGTACGATGTCAGCCTTTTCAGGAATCAGTTCGAATTCGAACATGTCTTTATCACCTATCGCACGTATCCACTGAGGGCATGTACGGGTAACTTTCTTAATTGACGCTTTGTCGCGTTTGGCTTGCCATGCCGCTCGTCCACGCTCGCTTTTTCGCGCCGATTCCTCATGGGCGCGAGTCATGACCGCGATTGATAGCATCATCGGCCCCATAGCGTTTTGTCCTTTAAGGCGCTCCGAGTTAAATACCTGGCCATCGGCGAGCGTCACGATCGTGATTCCCTGATTAACGATGTCCTGGAACAAACCAAACGCCTTCCACGGATCCTGACGCGAAATGCGATCAAAGGACTCGACGAGCAGGACTGCTCCCTCCGGAATCAGCCCCTTTCTTGCCGATTCGAGGAAGGCCCCAAGGGCACCTTTTGCAATGTTTGCCCCATCGAACGCCGAGAGTCCGAGGTCCCGAAGAGTCAGTGCCTCATCGAGAATTAAACCGTGTTCGCTGGCGTACTCAACCGAAAGCTTGGTCTGCCGTCGAACAGAATCCCCTCGCTCTTGCGGCGCAGAAGAAAAGCGAATGTACGAATAGGCCTTCGTACCGGGCGGAAAGTTAGGCTTGTCCATCTGATGTCATTTGGTTTTATTGAACCTTTAATAGTCAAAACTGGACTAGTACGGGGCCAAAAAAGTGAATACATATGTCGTTACGTTGCGAACTACGACGTCTTCCGAAGTTCGAGTCGTCACGGTTCAGGCATCGACAGAAGCAGGTGCGATGAGCAAGGCCATGTCGCAAGCCCCCGGGTGGGTGATCACAGGCCGTCCCAAGCAGATTGCTTAAGGTGCTCCGTCGATAAAAACTCGACATTATCGGAACGCGCTCTTAAAATTTTTACTACGGCGATAAGCATGAAAAAAATCAAAAGCAATATCCTGGGAAAGATGCTTCAAAGCGTCACGGCCTCCATCCTCTTTAGTCTGTCGTTGCCCTCGTCAACATTTGCTGGCGAGGATGGCGGCCACCAAGCGACGGCATTTGCGTGCAGCGTTGTCGACCCGAACAACTATCACCTGATGGCATTTGACGAAGACGGCCGCTTCCTGGAAACAAATGTACTGGGCGGCGCAGACGGGAAAACGTCATTTGACAACCCATGGTTCGGGACGTATCGCAAAACCGGAAACCAAATTGAAGTGCATCTGTTGAATATGGCTTTCCCCGTGACAGGCGAAAACGTACGCATCGATTTGACAAACGTGTACAGAATTACGACAAGCGGCACCGACTTCGACTTCAACATGATCAGCGCCTTCGATCGAAAGACCGGGCGCCGCGATTTCACTAGCTCGCACCGTAAATGTTTTCGTGCTCCTGATAAAGATAAAGCCACGACGGACATGTTTAAGCGGATCTCACCGTCCGCGTTCTACGGGTAGCAAATGACAGGCGGACACCCTGTCAAGCGGCTGGCTAGATTGCCGCTTCTTATTGCGACGAGGGCGTTTTCACAGAAACCCCGAGGGAAAAATTCCCTCGGCGGTCGGATTCATGGATCACACGTGTTGTCAGCGCGAATGTCGGTGTGGGAATATTGACTGCTAGGAATTGCAAACGCATGCACGCTCCATTCTCTTTTGTAGAGTTAATTGGAACGTGAAAGAGAAAAGACAGAGGCGCAACTTTCACGAGGATTCGATACGATGAAGAACGTGACGGTGTGGTTTCGTCGTGGGATCAAGTATGCCGACGCATGGACCGGCACGCAATTTTTTTATGCACGACGCCGTGACTGTGTGTCCGCGGAAAGCCGAGGTCGTTTTCTTTGCCGCAGCGTTCGCCGCTGGTGCTATCGACACGGGATGGCCGTGCGTCCTCCTCGGAGTCGCTATTAGTAGCGTCAGGTCACTTCTTTTACGATCGTATCGAAAGGAGCGGCTTTCCTGCCCTTCATGCCTCCGCTTACTGACTGCCAGAAAGTGAAGGCGAGCGGTGATGGTTGAGCGGATATCGGATTAGCGGGCGGCGCGCTCGAAGTGCTCCAGTCATTGAACGCGCAAATGTCCGGCGGCTATGCGATTGGCATAATCCGACCCTGAGCGGACCTATCAGATCGCCGTAAGCGGCCGTTCTCCGGCTCTATACTCCATCGGTCACGTAACCTGACCGCCCATATGAGCTCAGCATCACCCAACGACCTGCAAGCAGACTTTATGAAGCATTTGCGATCTCGTTATGAGCAAAAATGCCCAAGCCCATTGCTATCGCAGCGTGACCTGGAACGCTGGACCGAGATTACCGGCTCGACTAGGCGCGAGGCCTACAACGTGATGGCTCGACATTTGGCTGTCGGGTTTCATGAGGGCCGACTTCCCTTTTGGTTTTGTGACGCAGTCGCGATCGCTCTAATCGGTTTCGTCTACGACGACTTCATTAAGCTGGGAGAAGACTCTTGGCCTGTGCTATTTAACGAAGTATATCTAGCGTTCGACGCGGGCGAGATCGGCCCCCCCGGGGTAGACCCGATCGCTGTCCACACCCGCCCCATGATTGCGAAAATTGTTGATGATTTGGCAGGCAACGCCGGATGACCCCTTGTGGCCGACTTGCGCCTGACGGTGCAATTTCGTCCTTCTTGCCGTTCACGTCAAGGCGGCTGCAAGGCGCTCTCGCAGAAGCTGCGAAATGAATGCCGATACGGACTGATTTTTTTCGGCGGCTGCAAGCTTCACGAGGGCATCCAGGTCCTTCGGCAATCGGGCGGACACGATGCTAGAGGCGTTAGTTGACGATCCCCCGGTAGGATTTGGTTTATCCATAGGCATATTACGAACTCGGCGTATCGAGCATGCGGCTTACAATGAAGCCGCTATAGCTGAACGGTCGCTCAGCGAGCTTGGTGATGTAGTGAGCCACGCATGACACATCCTTGGCGGCAGCAAGTGCCTGAACATCGCATCTGCCTGTCGGGACAAGTGATTTCCACAGCGACGGCGCGCACTTCACAAACCAATCTCGGCGCTCCTCGGCGACGTATACAAGCCCGTGGTAGTGCAGGTGCCCTGATGACGGCGCGTACTCAGGAAATACGGTAAAGCAAAATAGCTCGTCACGCGGACGCTTCTCGAATTTTCTCGATCGGAACAGCCGGGAGCGCACGTTTAGATTCCACTGGCGCATGGGCTTGAATGCCGACCGTTCTGTATAGGCGGCGTGAAAATTCAAGGTCAAGAAGTGAGTGTGCTCGGAGCTCTTCAGCCACTCGATGTGCGCACGACGTAACTCAAGACCGGAGTCTGTTTTTCGGAAGGGATTGATATTCATATAGATGGTGATCAACGAGGTTCATGCAGGACCTCTCATGCATTAGCCTGTGCAGCTAGAGTCGGTTCTTGCATTCAAGCTCGCCAGAAGGATGTGATCTTGTAAAGTTTTAGATAAAGCTATGCCAATGCGCGTCGCTTGAACGACGAACATGGCGGCGTGGTATAGCCGTGTAGAGGCGGCTCCTGCGCGGGGACGCGGAGGTGTTGGGGATACTCGGCGGCAGATCGCGCGAGTCGCCGGTTCAGGACCGGGTTGATGTTGGTGAAAAATCGGCCGCTTGTTTGGCGGCCGATCGTATTTATACTTTGGTTCGATAATGTTTACAATTTTAATTTCGTAAACCTTATCAATCAGGAGCAATCATCTTGACATCGACCTGCTACCTGGGCAGCCGAAGATGTTTTTATTGTTCCCGTTGCGGAACGTTATAAACATTGTCCGCGCAGGCTGCGGGCGGCAGCACGCGAATCATCGATCGAGCCGTGCATGCCGCCGCATTCTTTCCATTCGATCGATTGGGAGGCAAGCTGCTTGTGAAGCTCGGGAGCCTCTCGTTCCATCAGGCCGCTCTCTAACGCGTGACCAATGCTCGAACACAGCCCGGACGAAAGCAGGAAGAACTGCTCTTTGTCGGCGTGTTTCGGCAGCTCGATTTCGTAGTCGACCATTCGGAGATTGCTCTCAAGCGCCATCTTTTTTTTCAGGGCCAACTCGGCGTGAGTTCGCGCGACGTACGGACGAGGTAGCGTCGTGCACGAGTACCCGATTTCCCATTCGTCGCGTAGAACGAACTCGGCGAGCGCCTCCCAGGCGGGCGGGCTCAGCGAAATCGATCCCCGCTGCTTATAGTGCGACAGAACTCCAATATTGGCGTGTGGGCCGGATGCCGGGTAAGCGACGGTCGGATTCAGCGGGCGAAGGATGATTCGATTGGACGGCATAACGTTCTCCAGGAAACGTCGATGGCACAATTGCGATCGACTGGACGCCGGTTTGGGGCGCTGGAGTTCATTTGCCATCGAAGGCGCACACGTCCATCATGGACTGCGACGAACTGAATATCGGTTTGCTGCGCGCGGCGATTTCGTGTGGACGAAGTTTGCCGTGACCGCAGATCCGAATGTACCGGACAGCACTACATCCGGCAATTTTCCTAACAGGCGCGGCCGGCGATGCACCGCTTTAACTGCCGCGCCTTGGATTACGTCCGGGTGGGCGGCTATCCGGTGACTACAGTGCCGAGTAGTCCGCCGCTGTCCTCGAGAGCTGCCATCAGCGGTTCGACGGCATCTGCCAAGGATGGGTCGAAACGACGAAGCTCGCCACAGCGGATTGACTGAAGTAGTTTTGCGCAGCATCCGCGCGTCATGTAGATTTTCGCAAGCGTGTTCTCCGGATCAAGCGGGTCGACCGCGGCGTATGACAGATGCGCGGGCGCTTCGTCGTGTTGCGCAAAGCCTGCGATGAGCGTGAGCTCGCGGTAGCTGTCGAGCGCGGCATCCTCGGGAATCAAGAGGTCGTCCGCGATTCCGTTGCTGAACATGAAATCCGTCAGACGCATCCAGTCGCTGAACCGGAAATGCAGCTCGTCTTCGAAGCCCATGCAGTAAAGCTCAAGATATTTGTCGGACGGAGCAAGCGGCCGCAGATGAAAGTATGCGTTGCCGATGGAAAAATCGATTGATTGGGTTTGGCCAGACATGCACGCTCCATTCTCTTTCGAGAGTTAAGTGGAACGTGAAAGAGATGAGGATAGCAGTGCAGCTTTCACGGAGGGTAAAGACGGCGACAAGAAACTTAGTGTTACGCCTCGCCGTGGAATGAAGTATGCCAGCGTCGCGATTGGGCCGCAATTATTTTTTCATATTCACGTTTCCGGGGATCGAGAGTTGCTGGTGGACCTGTACGTGACGAGAGTCAGGGTGGGCAGATCGCACCCTGAAACAGCCATCAGCGCTTCACATGCAGTCAGAGCGAGAACCTGCGTTCGAGTGAAGCTACTGTGGGCTGCCGACCAAGATGGCGGTTGCCGGGCGGGCGCAAGTCCGGTCTGGCAAATTTTTCAAGCTAAATGCCGGGCTTATTGCGTGACCGCTTGTCGTCGAATCGGGCAGAGAGTTGAGGCGCGATCCATAGAAAGTCGTCCCTAGACAGACGACGCTTCTATCGTGTCTAGCACCATACGCGGGGTCAGTTCTGCCAGAGCGGGGTCCTTCAGTGACAAATGATTCCAGACAAAAACAATATTATCTGCAGTTAATGGAATGCGAGGAACCAGCCTGAAAAGTGCGTAAAATACATCTGCCCGGCGTATCCGAATTAATCTGCGAGCCGTTTCACTGTTTGAGTCAAGAATCGCGCATACGTTTTCGCCTAAGGGAGCCGTAATCCTCATGCGAAGCGTCGAGTGTAACATCGCGTCCCACTTGTGACTCTTGTAATGCTTATATGCAAGATCATCAAATATTTTTCTCATGCTCCACTCTGCAGTTTCCAACGTTGCCACTACGCCGTTCAGACCTCGGCTCATGTCATCATGTCCGCTCCAATCCTCCTTCCGCTTATAGCGGAGATCGTGCTCCACCTCGTGCCAGCCTTCAGACAGAATAGTTCGAATCTGGACCTCAAATGCGCGGTCGACCGGAAGTTCTGTACTGGGTTTTGACATATCTCGGAAATACACTTCCGGCAGCCGAAAAACCAGGTTATATCTTGAAACGGAGAAGACAGTGTCGGTAGGCTTGTCTATCGTCGAGGAAGCATCATCGCAGTCGAACTTGAGACGAAGCACTTTCTCAACTATCTGGACATCCTCGGGAAAGTACACGACAACGCGAATACCGACAGCGTCCTGAATTAGCTTTCCCCCGATTGCATACTTACCGGGCACTGACCGTAATTTTGCTTCTAGCGAGCTAGCCGATTTGCCTCTGCCGAAAACGCGGCACAGTAGACCAATTGACATGAGTTCTTGCTCAATCTCGCGACGAAGAACGTCTGCGACACGCATGAACGCCGAAATCTGTATCATTCGACACTCTCGAATATTGCTTGGGCCTTACCGATGGCATCAGTATTCAATGCAATAAGGTTAGACCGGTTTAATTCAAACAAGATTCCAGCTTTGAGTAGGCGACCAATACCATTGTAAAGCTCCGCCGAACTAAAGTCGTCAATCGGCTGACATAGGAATTTCATTGGCTTATACACCGGCCTGCTCGGTTTTTGAGCAAGTGAATCGCCAATTGGCCAAAATCTCTTCAACAATACCCGTTCGATTGCATTGTCCCTGCTCCCCAAGGCTGTGCTTTTATCTTCGATTAGTGCATTGGAAAGTTGAGATGCAATTTCTGGCGAGCTTGCTCCACCTAGTACATAAATCGGTCCAACAGGGTCATCGGGTAAAACTTCACAATCAAAGAAACGACAATTAAGAAATGTGACGTTGGAGAGGCCAGATTTTATAAATCGGCAATTCTTAAAAATTACCTCATTAAACTGAAATGAAGAAATACCAGGATTGCCCACATTTATCAAGGATAATTCCATGCCTTCAGCAGTTCCGTTGACTAGATCCTCAGGCAATATTCCGATGAGTCCCGACGAAACCTCTATTCGTGCCCGCTCATCAAGGAACGGCATAGAATTTAGCAACCCTTGATATAGCATCTGGCGAGACGCGGGGGTTCGCGGGGCATAGGACCTTACGGCAGGATCAATGAAACGGAGATCGTCCCCTAACCATTCCGGGTTCGCCGTAATATTCTCTGCAACGTAATTCCCTAAAGCGAATTCATTAACAAATCCGATTTTTGTTGCCTCTGCTGCACTCCTGTCTAAAAGAGCATGACTCGCCAACTTGTTCGCAATTTCCTCTCTACTTGGTCTGTCGCTCGTAGCATATTGACTACGTGCAAGCTCGATTTCCTTGCTACTCGTTTCTAGCAGAATTTTTATGATGTAATCTCGTTGTTCAGCGGTGTAACCCTTCATCATCATGTCGTCAGCAATGCCGCGTAGTACACCGGATTGCATCTGAACGGTCATTCGCAGATCTTGGCGCGCGCGCTCGCGATCGAGCATGTACTCAAAGTAACTTTGGACGATAGTTTCTGGTTCATTCGCCGCAGCGCTGAACGCCGACTCGTCAATGCACCGAAGATATGACAGCAGAACCGGGTTGGCCATGGCATCCAAATTAAGCCCGGCGCTTTTCAACCGCTCAACGCGATCGTACGGCAGCCAATCGTTGATCTTCGGCTCTTGGATACGGATACGGACGACTGAAAAAGTACCGGCATGCCGATCCAGCCATTGATGAAATTCGTCTCCATCGAATAGCACGGTCCGCCGTGTGGTTATTATTATTTTAGCGCATCCTGTCAATAATTCGCTGACAGTTTCCAGCATCGGCTCTTTATTCTCGAAGTTTCCGCTTTCCTCGCCTTTTCTGAGCAGTTCATCAAAGCCATCCAATATTGCAGCTACACGTCCATTTTTTATTTCGGTTTGAACGAGACTGGAACTTAGCAGTGGAAACGTGCGATCTATTTCGTCGAGTAAAATGTATCGAAATATCCTGGCTTGACGATTTCGCGACAGCTCTGCATACAGCGGCAATCGTTTCTCATGATTTGCAAGGAGTTGAACGATTTCTTGGGCGGTGCAAGTTTTCCCAAATCCAGCAGCCGCTTCAATTAGAAACAAAATTGGCCTGCCTTCGTCAATCCGAGACATTACTTCTTCAGGCGGAGTTTTCTGCCCTTCTTTGCCGTCGATTTGATAGGGAGCTCTGATATATTCATATTTCGCTTTTTCTCCGTATGGTTGCACCAAAGCGGAGGTGAAGCGGCGATAGTCGTCAATTAGACGTGTCCGTGTTGAATCAACGGAGAAAAATCCATTAAATAGTTCTTCTTCTGCTTGCTCTGGAGATTTCGCGTCCCTGACCGTGCATGCATATCCAGCGGAAGAAAAGTCTTTAAAAATATTTTCGGTAACTGCGTTTGCGCTAAGCTTTATTATCTCCGCATTATCAAAATAACCTGTCTTTAGCGTAAAAACCAATACGTCATCTCGTGCGCCGTCACGTGCCAAAGTAAACCCGTAACGTCTATAAGCGGCCACGAGTCCTGCTTTTAAATCCATGAATCCTCCGGAGTTGTTGCCGACTCGGCGAACAAGAAATTCAGCTTCGTAGCAATTTGCGCGTCTGGGCTTATTTCAGTTTTGCCAACGTCACAAGTTCTTGGATGACCACACGCAGGTCGGGAATCAGCTTATCGATATCTTGCCGATGGGCGACAAAGTAGCGGCTATGGGCAGACTGATCTCCCACATCTTTCAATCGGGGAAGCGCCGCCTTCGCGTTTCGCGATAAATTCCAGTCTCGCTCGGCCGTTAAGGCGGAGATCAAATCCCGCAGGTAAAGAAAATCTCCCTTGGGGTTCTTGATTCTGTCAGCGATTCCGCGGGCCTCGAACAATTCGATGATTAGCGTTTCCACAAGTCGACGCGTCATGACCGCTGATGCGTCATACCACCCGCCTTCGTACGATCCATTTATCTGATGCACGATCTTTTCGAGATAAGGCCGCGTTCCTCTGACCAGCGAAAAATAGACAACGGGCTCAACTAGGCTAGGCGCACCTTCTTCGGGCGGCGGATTCTTCGCCCGCACTGCATCACGCAGTTGCTTTGCCACTTCCAAGGTTTTGGCGACATCCATGTTCTTGCTCAAGAATGGAAGTCCTTAAGGTGCTTGGCCATGCTTTCAAAAATCTTGTCGATCTGTTCAGAGCTACTATCCGGCGAGATGTGAATTTGCACATCGATATGGAGTTTTGGCGAAAACGTATGTACCTTTTGCCCTTCCGGTAAGTGCCCAAGCAAGGCCGTTGCGCCTTTTGAGCCGTTGGCCGTTGCCAGAGATTTGACTGGCTGTGGCTTCACGATCCTTGAAGGAGCGGGTGACGATTTGGAAGGCAGTTTTGACTTGCCAGGTGTGGCGTCCTTGGCCTTTTCCAAATCTGCCTCAAGCAACATCAGGTATGTCGTCGCATGCATTCTGGCCGCGGACTCGCCCACTTTCCCGTCGCGGGCAAACCACGCGCTTACGTTCTTAAGAGGGACGTCTGGAGAGTGGAATAGGTCGCGGAGTTGTTGGGGATAGGTATTTTCGATGAGCGCCGCACAGACTTGCTCATATTTGTCGTCATCTCGCCATTCATAAGCAAGTTCTGTCGGCTTGCCCGACTCTTCGATCAATCCGAACGTCCGTAGCGGAGGGATGATGTTTGCGCTTGCTGACGCAGGACTCATGTTCATTGCCGAAGCCAGATAGTTCGGAGAAACTTCCGCTGGCACCTTTTGCTTAAACTTTTCGCGAAGGCCGAACCAATTATTCCTCGCAATTTTTGGATAACTGCGTTTCTTGTTTTCTTCTGCCACGCTTCACCCCGCTCGGTGGACGCCTATTGACCTACCCAGCCATTTTTGAACACTTCGGCCCGGGCTCTCTCGATAGCTGGAAATAGTGACACAAATCAGCGCTGAGGGGGGACGTGGAAACTTAGCGGCGAGTGCTGTGTTTGCTCGTCGAGGAAAGGGTAACCAACGATGATCGCGCGAGTTGCAACTACAGCCGTCCGACGAGAGTTCGGCGAAGATCAGAAAATCGCCGGTACGGCGAGTTGACATAATCGGCCATTCAGGTTGAACAGGTTCCTGTTTCATTGCTCACGGCATTGATTTAAAATTATCATAACAAAATCAATGGTTTATATGTTATGCGGGGTAAGGCGGCAGTTCCATCGGCGATTGAGTTGCGGCGACTTCTGACCGTGGCGAAAGCAGCCAAGCATGGTCGGCGAAACGCCGCCATCGTCAACGTCTCATATCGGCTCGGGCTGCGGGCGAAAGAGATTGCGGGCCTTCGCGTTTCCGATGTGCTGGACGGCGAACTACGACTTCGCGACGAATGTAGGTTGTCCAGCAAGGTGACGAAAGGTGGCAAACCGCGGGTCGCCTACCTTTCGAATACACATCTGCGTGCATCGCTGCTTGATTATATTCGCTGGCGACAAGCCCGCGAAGGCATCCTGTTCAACCGTGACGCGTCCCTTTTCAAATCGCAGAAAGGCTCCGCGTTTTCTCCGAACACGATGCAGCAACTCCTCGCGCGGTTGCACGCTGAGGCCGGAGTTCAGGGGGGGCGCAGTCATTCCGGCCGTCGGTGGTTCGCTACTGAACTGATCAGCCGAGGTATCGACCTGAAGTCTGTCTCGGTGCTGATGGGCCATTCATCGGTGTCGATGACGGCGCACTATGCCGAAGACAACCCTCAGAAACTCAGAAAGATCGCGGCGGACCTGTAACGGTGCCACAAGACAAAAACCTTTTCCCGACTGGCAACGCACATCGCCGGGACGCGGAGCCAATCCTTTTAATTCACTTGGAGAAATGACATGAGCCTGAAGCGTGAAGCAGGAAAAGAGATCAACCATCCGAGTGCTGATACCGATGCTAATGGCACTACCGGTAGGGCGCAGACACAAGGCGTCGAAGCGGTCAAAACCGAAAAGCAGCAACTTGTTGCGTCGCTGGCGGAACTGGATGCGGAACGTCTGACTCTTGTTCAGAGCACCATCGACCAGCTCAGCGCTGGTGGTGCGGTGGACAAGGGTGCCTATCGCCGGATCAAGACGATCGACGCCCGTAAGAACCAGTTGATCGTGGCGCGATTTGTGTCGGTGCTTCGTGAGAATGGGCCGCAGGTCAGGACTCTCGTGGCGCAGTTGCTCGAAATTTGAGGGCGTTAGCACCTAAGGCCAGACTTTTCAAGTGTCAATTTGGTTTAATTGAACCCAAGATTGCGATTTCGGGACTGCACATTGGCTTCGTCGCGGGTCTCGCGGGCTGGTTCGCGGGAGCGCTGTGGCGGCGCTCCGGTTGGATCGGCCGCGACTGGCCCTTGCGGCTGCCCGCACAAGTCGTCGCGATGACGGGCGGTGCGCTGTTCGCCGCGCTGCACGCCGCGTTGGCCGGCTTCAATGTGCCGGCGCAGCGCGCGCTATGGATGGCGGCTGTGGTCGCACTCGCGTTCGTCAGCGGGCGCAATGTGGCGCGGTCCGCGGTGCTTGCCTGGGCATTGGGGCTCGTGCTGCTGATCGATCCCTGGGCGGTCGTGTCGGCGGGATTCTGGTTGTCCTTCTGCGCGGTCGCGGCAATCCTGTTCGCCATGTCGGGACGCCCGCAAGTGCAGGACCACGAACAGCACCACGACGATGCGAACGTGAACGGTGAGGCACCGTCCTGGCTATCGAGGCTGCGTGCCGGATTGCCGCGCCGCGTGCGCGGTGCAGGCGTAAGACTGCGCAGTGCGGCGCAGGTGCAGTTCGCCGTGACGGTCGCGCTCGCGCCGCTCACCGTTTACTGGTTCGCGCAGATTCCGCTGATCGGTCCGCTCGCGAATGCATTCGCGATTCCGTGGGTGAGCCTGCTGGTGACGCCGTCGGTACTGGCGGGCGTCGCGCTGCCCGCACCGCTCGACGCTTACGCGTGGCATGTCGCGCATGCTTTGCTGGAGTGCCTGGCCGCGGGCTTGCAGCGGCTGTCGGGCCCCGCCTGGGCGCTCTGGCGCCTGCCGCAACCGGATGCGTGGACGCTGGCCGCCGCCGCGCTCGGCGTGCTCTGGTGTCTGGCGCCGCGCGGCTGGCCGTTGCGCTGGGCCGCACCGCTGACGTGGCTGCCGCTCGTCATGCCGGCGCCGTCCGGGCCACCGCACGGCAGCTTCCGCCTCACGGCGCTGGACGTCGGTCAAGGTACGTCCGTGCTGGTGCAAACGGCGCGTCACACGTTGCTGTTCGATACGGGTCCGGGACCGGAATCGACTCACGCGGGCGAGCGGGTGGTCGTGCCGTTCTTGCAGGCGCATGGTGTGAACGCGCTCGATACGCTGATCGTCAGCCACGCCGATTCCGATCATTCGGGCGGCGCGCCCGCTGTTCTCGACGCGATCGAGGTGCATCAAATGGTGGCGGCGTTGGCGCCGTCGAATGCGCTGTGGTCGAACGCGCGCCGGCACGGCGCCGACACGCTGCCCTGCGCGGCTGGGCAGCGCTGGCAGTGGGACGGCGTCGAGTTCACGATGCTCTGGCCCGACGCCGGTCCGCTGCAAGGCAAGCCGAACGCGCATTGCTGCGTGCTGCGGGTCAGCACGTTGCCGCCCGCCACCGGTCAGCCGACCGCGGGCGTTCAACCCGTTCAAACAACGCCGCCGGTCATGACCGCCTTGCTCACGGCGGATATCGAGGCGCCCGTGGAACGTGTTCTGCTCGCGCGTGATCGCGGCGCATTGCAGGCTCAGGTGCTGGTCGTGCCGCATCACGGCAGCAAGACCTCGTCGACCGAGCCGTTCCTCGACTCTATCGACCCGCTCGTCGCGCTATTTCAGGTAGGCTATCGCAACCGTTTTCATCATCCGAGTGCGGGTGTGTTCGAGCGCTACAAGGCACGGCAGATCGAACTTGGCCGCAGCGATACGGACGGTGCGGTGCGGGTCGAGGTGAACCCGGGCGCCGGGTCGAATCCTCGCGCCACGAGCGAAAGTGCGGGGCTCACGCTCGAGCGTTATCGCGACACGCAGCGCCGCTACTGGATGGATCGCTAGCAGGCTTGTCGGCGAAATGCCGGCCGGCATGGATGGACGAAACGCAGCAGGACCGCACAAGAAACGCGCTGCTGGGCAAAGCGCCTGCGCGCAAGCGCGCACGGAAGCCCCGCGCGCAAAAAACAGAACGGAGATAGCCGCAGTTGAAAAACATCATCCACTTCTCGCACGCGAACGGCTTTCCGGCGTCGACCTACCGGACGATCTTCGCCGAACTCGCCGACGACTATGAACTGCGCTCCATCGAGCGGATCGGTCACGACGCGCGCTTTCCGGTGACGCAGGACTGGCCGCATCTGGTCGAGCAGTTGCTCGACGACATTGGCAGAACGTACGAACACCCGGTGTGGCTGGTGGGGCATTCGCTCGGCGGCTATCTGTCGCTGATGGCCGCGCTGAAAAAGCCGCAGTGGGTGAGAGGGGTCGTGATGCTCGATTCGCCGGTGATCGCCGGCTGGCGCAGCAGCATGCTGCGGGTGTCGCAATGGACCGGGCTCGACGAGCGTCTCTCGCCCGCGGCCGCCACCCGTACGCGCCGCACCCAGTGGGCGAGCCGCGACGAAGCGTGGCGGCATTTCCATTCGAAGCCGGCATTCGCGCGCTGGGATGAGCGCATGCTCTCCGACTACATCGACTTCGGGATTCCGCAAACTTCGCCGGACGGCTCGCGTTCGCTGGCGTTCGATCGCCGCACCGAGTATCAGATCTATAGAACCTTGCCGCATACGCTCGGCTCGCGGCTCGCCCGGGGCGCACCGGTGCCGGTGGGTTTCATCGCCGGCACGCGTTCGAAGGAAATTCGCCAGGCCGGTCTCGCGGCAACCCGCCGCGCGACCGGCGGTCATGTGGAATGGATCGAGGGCAGTCATCTGTACCCGATGGAAAAACCGCTCGAAACCGCGCGCGCGGTGCAACGCATGTTGCATGAACTGGAGCGGCGCGCCTGACGCCGCGTTGAGTGCGGCGCATGGCCGCCGTGCATGCGCCGCAAAAAACGGTGCATGATCGACCTGCGGCGACGGCCGCCGCGGTGGCATATGCGCGCGCAGACATCGCTCGGATTTTGCTGGGTTGAGACCCTGCTTTACGGTATAATCCGTTTTTCCCGCGAGCATCCAGCGATGACCAAATATGTTTTCGTCACCGGCGGCGTAGTATCTTCCCTCGGCAAGGGTATTGCCGCCGCTTCCCTCGCCGCGATCCTCGAATCGCGCGGTCTTAAAGTCACCCTCCTCAAGCTCGATCCCTACATCAATGTCGACCCCGGCACGATGAGCCCGTTTCAACACGGCGAAGTGTTCGTGACGGAAGACGGAGCGGAGACCGACCTCGACCTCGGCCACTATGAGCGCTTCATCAGCACGAAGATGCGCAAGGCCAACAACTTCACCACGGGCCAGATTTACGAATCGGTGATCCGCAAGGAACGTCGCGGCGATTATCTCGGCAAGACGGTGCAGGTCATCCCGCACATCACGAACGAAATCCAGGCGTTCATCGAACGCGGCGCGGCTTCCGCAACGTGCGGTGAGCCGGACGTCGCCATCGTCGAAGTGGGCGGCACGGTGGGCGACATCGAATCGCTGCCGTTCCTCGAAGCAGCCCGTCAGATGAGCCTGCGCATGGGTCGCAACAGCGCGTGCTTCGTGCACCTCACGCTGGTGCCCTGGGTTGCCACGGCCGGCGAACTGAAGACCAAGCCCACGCAGCACAGCGTGCAGAAGCTGCGCGAAATCGGTATCTCGCCGCACGTGCTGCTGTGCCGTGCCGACCGCCGCATTCCGGACGACGAGCGCGCGAAGATCTCCATGTTCTCGAACGTGCCGGAAGACGCCGTGATCTCCGTGTGGGACGCGGACAGCATCTACAAGATTCCGCAGATGCTGCACGATCAGGGCCTCGACGCGATCATCTGCGAAGAGCTCAAGCTCACGCCGAAGCCGGCCGATCTGTCCATGTGGTCCGATCTGGTCGAGAAGCTGCAGCATCCGAAGAATGAAGTCACGATCGGCATGGTCGGCAAGTATGTCGATCTGACCGAGTCGTACAAGTCGCTGATCGAAGCGCTGCGCCATGCGTCGATGCATACGTCGACCAAGGTCAACATCGAATACATCGACTCGGAAGAAATCGAGACGCAAGGCGTCGAAAGCCTCAAGCATCTGGACGCGGTCCTCGTGCCGGGTGGCTTCGGCCGTCGTGGCACCGAAGGCAAGATCGCCGCGATCCGTTATGCGCGTGAAGCGAAGGTGCCGTATCTTGGCATCTGCCTCGGCATGCAGCTGGCGGTGATCGAATTCGCCCGCGACGTGGTGGGTCTGAAAGACGCGAACAGCACCGAGTTCGATCAGGAAACGCCGAACCGCGTGGTCGCACTGATCACCGAATGGTACGACCGTGAAGGCCGCGTCGAGAAGCGCACGGAAGAGTCGGATCTGGGCGGCACGATGCGCCTCGGCTCGCAACGCTGCCCGATCAAACCCGGCACGATGGCCGAAGAGATCTATGGCAAGGACGTGAACGAGCGCCATCGCCACCGTTATGAAGTCAATAACCGCTTCGTGCCCCAACTCGAAGCGGGCGGCCTTATCATCAGCGCCCGTACCCCGAGTGAAGATCTGCCGGAAATGATGGAATTGCCGCGCAGCATGCACCCGTGGTTCGTCGGTGTGCAATTCCACCCGGAATTCACGTCCACGCCGCGTGACGGCCATCCGTTGTTCAAGTCGTTCGTCGAAGCAGCGCTCGCGCACCACGAGGCAAGCACGGCGAGCGCAGTCGGGGAGAAAGCATGAAACTGGGCGATTTCGAAATCGGGCTCGATAAGCCGTTTTTCCTGATCGCAGGCACCTGTGTCGTCGAATCCGAACAGATGACGATCGACACAGCCGGCCGGCTGAAGGAAATCTGCGCGAAGCTGAATATTCCGTTCATCTACAAATCGTCGTACGACAAGGCCAACCGCAGCAGCGGCAAGTCGTTTCGCGGTCTGGGCATGGACGAAGGTTTGCGCATCCTGTCCGAAGTGAAGCGTCAACTCGGTCTGCCCGTGCTGACCGATGTTCACGCCGAGCACGAGATCGAGCAGGTCGCCTCGGTGGTCGACGTGCTGCAAACGCCGGCTTTCCTGTGCCGTCAAACGGACTTCATCCACGCTTGCGCGCGTTCGGGCAAACCGGTCAACATCAAGAAGGGCCAGTTTCTCGCACCGCACGACATGAAGAACGTGATCGACAAGGCGCGTGATGCGGCGCGTGAAGCGGGTCTGTCGGAAGACCGTTTCATGGCGTGTGAGCGCGGCGTGTCGTTTGGCTATAACAATCTCGTGTCGGACATGCGCTCGCTCGCGATCATGCGCGAAACCAACGCGCCGGTCGTGTTCGACGCCACCCACTCGGTGCAGTTGCCGGGCGGGCAGGGCACGAGCTCGGGTGGCCAGCGTGAGTTCGTGCCGGTGCTGGCGCGTGCCGCGGTGGCGGTGGGCGTGTCGGGACTCTTCATGGAGACTCACCCGAATCCGGCCGAAGCCAAATCGGACGGTCCGAACGCGGTGCCGCTTCATCGCATGGCCGATCTGCTCGAGACGCTGGTTACGCTCGATCAGGCCGTCAAGCGCGCGCCGTTCCTCGAAAGCGATTTCAACTGATTCAGGCATTCACCGCGTGTCACGATCGGATTGCACAATCGGCACGCGGCGAATGCACGCAATGGTCGTCGAACGTATCGGCGCGCAAGCAGTTTGCCGGGGAGACCGGTCTGCGCCAGATACAGTGTCACAGTAAAGAATTCAACGTCATTTCTTGAGGAAACCATGAGTGCTATCGTAGATATCATCGGTCGAGAGATTCTCGATTCGCGAGGCAACCCCACCGTCGAATGCGACGTGCTGCTCGAGTCGGGCACGATGGGCCGCGCTGCGGTGCCGTCGGGTGCGTCGACGGGTTCGCGCGAAGCGATCGAACTGCGCGACGGCGAAGCCGGCCGTTACGGCGGCAAGGGCGTGCTGAAGGCCGTCGAGCACATCAACACCGAAATCTCCGAAGCGATCATGGGTCTGGACGCTTCCGAGCAGGCGTTCCTCGACAAGACGCTGCTGGAGCTCGACGGCACCGACAACAAGTCGCGCCTCGGCGCGAACGCGATGCTGGCTGTCTCGATGGCCGTCGCCAAAGCCGCTGCTGAAGAAGCCGGCCTGCCGCTGTACCGCTACTTCGGCGGCTCGGGCGCGATGCAACTGCCGGTGCCGATGATGAACATCGTCAACGGCGGCGCGCACGCCAACAACAGCCTGGACATCCAGGAATTCATGATCGTGCCGGTCAGCCAGCCGACCTTCCGCGAAGCACTGCGCTGCGGCGCCGAAGTGTTCCACGCGCTGAAGAAGATCCTGTCGGATCGCGGCATGAGCACGGCAGTGGGCGACGAAGGCGGCTTCGCACCGAACTTCGGCAGCAACGACGAATGCCTGTCGACCATCCTGCAAGCCATTGAGAAAGCAGGCTACCGCGCCGGTGAAGACGTGCTGCTCGCGCTCGACTGCGCAGCGAGCGAGTTCTACCACGACGGCAAGTACCAGCTGGCTGGCGAAGGCCTGCAACTGTCGTCGACGGAATTCGCGGATTACCTCGCGAACCTGGCCGACAAATTCCCGATCGTCTCGATCGAAGACGGCATGCACGAAAGCGACTGGGCCGGCTGGAAGACGCTGACCGACAAGCTCGGCAAGAAGGTCCAGCTCGTGGGCGACGATCTGTTCGTCACCAACACGCGCATCCTGAAGGAAGGCATCGAGAAGGGCATCGCCAACTCGATCCTGATCAAGATCAACCAGATCGGCACGCTGACGGAAACCTTCGCGGCAATCGAAATGGCCAAGCGCGCGGGCTATACGGCCGTGATCTCGCACCGTTCGGGCGAAACCGAAGATTCGACGATTGCGGATATCGCAGTCGGCCTGAACGCCGGTCAGATCAAGACGGGTTCGCTGTCGCGCTCGGACCGCATCTCGAAGTACAACCAGTTGCTGCGCATCGAAGAAGACCTCGGTGATATCGCCAGCTATCCGGGCAAGTCGGCGTTCTACAATCTGCGCTAATGGCTGTTGTGCTGGCGCTGACCGATGAGCCGGTTATCCTTCGTTTCTGATTGACCCCGCCGCCCTGCGTATAGCGCAGGGCGGCGTGTATTTATTGTGCTTACTTCATGCGGCTTGTCACTGCTGTCCTGATCGTTCTACTGGCGCTGATCCAGTACCCGCTCTGGTGGGGGCATGGCGGCTGGCTGCGCGTCCACGAGTTGCAGCAGCAACTGGCGCAGCAGGTGCAAAAGAATGCCGACTCGAAGCTACGTAACGAGCGCATTCAAGGTGAAGTACAGGATTTGCAGAACGGCACGGCCGCGGTCGAAGAGCGGGCGCGCTATGAAATGGGCATGGTGAAGGACGGCGAAGTGTTCGTGCAGTTCGTATCGCCGAATGCGCCGTTGCCGACGGCGAACACGCCATCGGTCACCACGTCCACGCGTGGTGAGATGTCGGCGGCGCCGCTGCATGTGGTGCCGAATCCGGAATCGCGCGCGAAGCCGGATCGCAAGCACGGCGGCAAAGGTGCTGCGAACGAGAAGAAGCCTGCGCACTGAGCTTCGTCGCGGCTCAAGGGTTCAATACGAAAGACGCAAAAAAAAGCACGGTGAGAACCGTGCCTTTTTCTTTAAGCTCGCTCGTCCGGTCGGATTCTCGCGGCGCGTGAGCTTGCTGCCGCTCACCAACCCCAGTACGGCCCGTAACCGACGCCAATTCCCGTACCCCAGCCGTGCCCCCAACCACCACCGTAGTAGCTGCCGTACACACTGACTGGCGGCGTGTAGTAACGCGACCAGGCTTGCGCCGCGTTTTCGGCGGCAATCGCCTGATTCTGCTCGGCCATGACCTGCTGGTCGATCGCGTCATAGCGCTGGCGCTCTGCGGGTGTCAGCGGTTGGGCGTTGCCGGCCGTGCCCGACTGGTCGGCGGGCAGGCGGCTATAGATCGGCGACGGCCCCGGCGGGTCCATCATGCAGCCGGCCAGCATGCCACTGCCGACGACGATAGCCAGCACGGCGGCCGCGCGTGCGTGACGCAGCAGCGGCATCAACGAAGTAGGGTGGTTCATGTTCGATCTCCATCGGTCGGATGCCTAAGCAAATCATGCGCCGCCTGGCCCCGCCAATGATTCAACGCAATATTCGACGATGCTGTGCCGCCCGAGCCCTGAAAAGGTAGCGGGCGACACGGTATTGTCTGCCGTGACACAAGCGTGACGGACCGGCGTTCGGCGCGCATGGAGCCCGCGCGCCGGCGGGCCGTTCAGTGCCGCTGTTCAGCCGCGGGCGTCACACCTTGTGAGAGCGCCTCGGCGACAAAAAGTTGCGCGACATCGACCGGATCGAACTCGTAACGCTGGTTGCAGAACTCGCAATGAATCTCCACGTGACCGCGTTCTTCGAGTACGCCGTCCACCTCTTCGCGGCCCAGCATCTTCAGCATGCCGCCGACCTTTTCGCGCGAACACGTGCACTCGAAGCGCGTCTTTGCCGGTTCGAAATGCTGAACGTTCTCCTGCCAGAACAGGCGCCGGAAAATCGTTTCCGGTTCTTCCTTCAGCAACTCGTCTTGCGACATCGTGCCGCCCAGCGTGCAGACGCGTTCCCACGTGTCCGCGTCCAGATCGCCCGGATGCGGGACGATGCCGCCGTCTCCCGGCAGTTTTTGCAGCAGCATGCCGACGGCGCGTTCGGTGTTCGCCGCGAGCCACAGGCGCGTGTCGAGCTGCTCCGAGTGGTGCATGTAATGCTCGAGCACTTCGGACATCGAGTTGAGCGGGCCGTCCACGCCCGAGAGCGGCACGATACTTTGATACGGTTGCTGACCGGGCTGCTTGTCGGCCGGATCGAGCGTGATCACGCAACGGCCGTGGCCGCTCGCGTTCAACAGGTCGACCATGCTGGTCGTCTCGCCGATCACGTTGGCCGCCTCGCCTGACAGCTTGGCGGTGGCGCGCATCGACAGATCGGAGCCGCACTGCACCACCAGCATCTTGACCGGGCCGTCGCCGAAAATCTGCATGATGAGCGTGCCGTCGAACTTGAGGTTCGCCGACAGAAGCGCGCACGCGGCCATCATTTCGCCCAGCACCGTGCGCACCGGCGCCGGATAATCGCGGCGTGACAGGACTTCCTGCCACGTATTGCGCAGCGAAACGATCTCGCCGCGCACCGGCGCCGCGCTGAACATGAATTTTTGCAACTGGTCGCTCACAACTTTTCCTCGGTCAAATGACGCAGCGTGATGCCGCGTCGTGCGCGCCGTGCGCACCGGCTGGCTAGCCGATGCGCACGAGCTGCGCCTTGTAATATTCGCGGCGCTCGGCATAGGTTGCCGCGCCGCGCTGCATGTTGGCGATATCCGTCTCGGTCAGTTCGCGCACCACCTTGGCGGGCGCGCCGAGAATCAGCGAATTGTCGGGAAACACTTTGCCTTCGGTGACGATGGCGCCCGCTCCGACCAGACAGTTGCGGCCGATCACCGCACCATTCAAGACCACGGCCTGAATTCCGATCAGCGAACCTTCCTTGATCGTGCAGCCGTGCAGCATGACCTGGTGGCCGATCGTGACGTTCGGCTCGATCGTCAGCGGAAAACCGGGGTCAGTGTGCAGCACGGCGTTTTCCTGCACGTTGCTGCCCGTGCCAATGGTGATGGGCTCGTTGTCGCCACGAATCGTCGCGCCGAACCAGACGCTGGCGTTCTCTTCGAGCGTGACGTTGCCGATGATGCTCGCTGAATCCGCTACGAACACGCTTTCATGGATGGTCGGGGCGGCATCGCCAAGCTTGTAAATGGTCACAGTGTCTCCTCTTGATCGGTCGCTACGTGCGCGGAATAGGGCGCGAAACGGGCCGGCATGTCTTGCGCCGCCGGGCTGTGCCGCCACGCCAAGGCTTTGGCCACGTTGGATGGTCGCGAATCGAGTATTGTAAACGGTTGTGTGCTTGAGCCGCTTGATACGGCGGCGCGATACGCCGCTTCGCTCCTGGGGCTGCAGGTTGCGTGGTCGTGCCGCGGCTCGTGCTTTGAAGGCCGCGGGTCGATGTATCGGCCGCGGCTCGTCCTGCCGTTTCCCTGGCCTCCGCGCCTTCGGCTCTTTTTGCTGTTTCCTTTGTCGATCCGCTTGCCATGATGTCTGCCGCTCCGTCCGCTCCGTCCGCTCCGTCTGATTCATCCGTCGCCGATTCCGGACGGCAAGCGCATTGCGCGCGCGCCGCCGCGCTCCACGCATTGTGCGAAGCCGATCCGGCCGCCAAGGCCGCCGCGGCCCGAGGGCTCTACGCGGCGGTACTCGAAGGCGGCATGGTGTGCGCCGCAGACCTCGAACTCGTCGAACCGGCCGGTCTGCCGGGCCGTCCCGCTCGGCCCGAACTGGTCGATCCGCGCCAGTTGAAGCGGCGCAGCATGCAATCGCCGCAAGGGCGCGCGGTTCTGCTGCATGCGCTCGCGCACATCGAATTCAACGCCATCAATCTCGCGCTCGACGCGGTCTGGCGCTTTGCCGGCATGCCCGCGGCGTTCTACACCGACTGGCTGAAAGTCGCCGCCGAAGAGGCCTATCACTTCTCGCTGCTGGCCGCGCGCCTCGCGCAGTACGGCCACGTCTACGGCGACTTCCCGGCCCACGACGGCTTGTGGGACATGTGCGAGCGCACGCGCGGCGACGTGCTGGCGCGCATGGCGTTGGTGCCGCGCACACTCGAAGCGCGCGGCCTCGACGCCTCGCCGCCGATTCGAGCGCGCCTGTTGCAGGCGGGCGATCAGGCATCGGCGGCAATTCTCGACGTGATCCTGCGCGACGAAATCGGCCACGTGCTGATCGGCAACCGCTGGTTCCGGCACCTGTGCGACGCCAGCGGATTCGACCCTCACGACTCGTACACGCGTCTTGCCGACCAGTATCACGCACCGAAATTACGTGGTCCGTTCAATTTCGAGGCGCGCCGCGAGGCCGGCTTCGACGAAGCGGAACTGGCCGAGCTGACAGCCCTCGCGGGCCTCAACGCTCCGCAGGCGGTGCCGCCGTCCGCCGCCGACTGAGGCTTCCTTCGCAATCCGGCGCCGCGCGTTGCCGGCCTATCTCGTTATAATCGAACGACCATTCTTTTTTTGGACGTGCCGTTCATGAACTCTTCCCGGTCTGAATTCGTCGCCGTGCGCGGCATCCGTCTGCATGTGCGCCGCTGGGGCAACCCGGATGCGCCGATGCTGTTCATGCTGCACGGCTGGATGGACGTCGCGGCGTCGTTCCAGTTCGTCGTCGACGCGTTGGGCGGCGAGTGGCAGGTGCTGGCGCCGGACATGCGCGGTTTCGGCCTGTCGGACTGGCCGGTGGCGGAGCGCGGCGGCGGCAGTTACTGGATCCAGGACTATCTGGCCGATCTCGACGCCTTGCTCGACCACTATGCGCCGACCGGCGAAGTGAATCTGGTCGGCCACAGCATGGGCGCCAACATTGCCTGCGTGTATGCGGGCGTGCGGCCGGAGCGGGTGCGGCGCGTGGTCGACCTCGAAGGGTTCGGCCTCGCGCCTTCGCACGCGGCGCAGGCGCCCAAACGTCTGCGCAACTGGCTCGACGAATTGCGCGATCCGCCGCAACTGAAGCGCTACGCGTCGCTCGAGGACGTCGCCGCGCGTCTCATCAAGACCAATCCGCGCCTAGATCCGCAGCGCGCGCAGTTTCTCGCGCAGCATTGGTCGAAGCCGGATGGCGAAGGGCGCTTCATGCTGCTCGCCGACCCAGCGCACAAACTGCGCGGCCCCGCGCTGTACCGTCTCGACGAAGTGATGGCGACGTGGCGCAAGGTGAGCGCCAGGGTGCTGCACGTGGAAGCCGCCAACTCGCCGACGCTTGCGCAGATCGCCGGCGAAATTCCGCTCGACGAGTTCAAGGCGCGCTTTCAGGCGTTCCCGAACTGGCGCGAGAAGATCATCGACGAAGCAGGGCACATGGTTCACCACGACCAGCCGGAGCAGGTGGCCGCGCTGATAGAAGGGTTCTGCGCGTAGCGTCCTCGAAAGGCCGAGGAATCGCAAAGGGCGCTTCCTTCGGAACGCCCCGCATAGGAACTGCCTCCGGTCGGCGGTTGCGCGAGATAGCTCTGCGTCCACTTACTGCGTTGCAGTAAAATGAGTGCAGATCCTTTTCAAGACAACGATGAACGCCGACCTCCACTGTCATTCCACCGTTTCCGACGGCCAGTTCGCGCCGGCCGAAGTTGCGCGCCGCGCGCACGCGGGCGGCGTGACGCTGTGGGCGCTCACCGATCACGATGAACTCGGCGGCCAGCACGAAGCGAAAAACACCGCCGAAGCGCTCGGCATGGGCTATCTGAGCGGCGTCGAAATTTCGGTGACGTGGGCGTCGCGCACGGTGCATATCGTCGGGCTGGGCATCGATCCGACCAGTTCGATCCTGATCGACGGTCTCGCGCGCACCCGCAACGGCCGCGCCGCGCGCGCCGAAGCCATCGGCGAGCAACTGGCCACGCTCGGCATTCCCGACGCCTATCGGGGCGCGCTCAAATACGTATCGAACCCGGACATGATTTCGCGCACGCATTTCGCGCGGTTCATGGTTGAAAACGGCTACGCCACTTCCACGCAAGACGTGTTCACGCGCTATCTGGGCGACGGCAAGCCCGGCTACGTGTCGCACCGGTGGGCCAAACTGGCCGACGCGGTCGGCTGGATCCAGGCTGCCGGCGGCGAAGCCATCATTGCGCATCCGGGTCGGTATGCTTACTCGCCGGTCGAATTCGACGCGTTTTTTGCCGAATTCATCGATCTCGGCGGCAAGGCGATCGAAGTGGTGACGGGCAGCCATACGCCCGACCAGTATCGCGAATACGCGGATGTCGCGCGCCGTTTCGGCTTCGAGGCGTCGCGCGGGTCCGACTTCCACGCACCCGGCGAAGGCCGTGTCGACCTCGGCACGCTGCCGCCGCTGCCCTCCGATCTGAAGCCCGTCTGGGAACGCTGGCTGTGAGCGCGCCGTGCCGTAACGGCACGTCGAGCGCGAAAGCCGGCGGGGCGCGGCGCGCGGCACGCGCCTGGCTCCAGGCTTGGGCGCGATCTTCCGGCCGGTCTTCAGCCGCAGTTCATTTGCCGTTCAGCCGCAGTTCATTCGTCAGCCAACGTTAGCCATGTCCCAATACTTCCGGCTTCATCCTGATAACCCGCAGCCGCGCCTCGTCAAGCAGGCCGTGCAGATCATCAACGATGGCGGCGTGGTCGCGCTGCCGACGGATTCCAGCTACGCGCTCGCTTGCCATCTGGACGACAAGGACGCGGTCGAGCGTCTGCGGCGCATTCGCGGACTGGACGAGAAGCAGCTGCTATCGCTGCTGGTGCGCGATCTGTCCGAACTCTCGAATTTCGCGATGGTGGACAACCGGCAGTACCGGCTGATCAAATCGGTGACGCCCGGCCCCTATGTATTCGTCTTGCAGGCTACCAAGGAGGTGCCGCGGCGCCTCTCGCATCCGTCGCGCAAAACTATCGGCCTGCGCGTGCCGGATCATGCGATCACGTTGGCGATTCTCGAAGAACTCGGCCAGCCGCTGCTCGGCTCGACGCTGATCATGCCGGGGGAAACCCAGCCAATGAACGACCCGGAAGAAATCCGCGCGCGTCTGGAAAAGCAGCTGGATCTGGTGATCGACGGCGGTCCCTGCGTGTGCGAGCCGTCCACGGTGATCGATCTGACGGGCGCGGAACCGGTGCTGGTGCGGGCAGGGCGCGGCTCTCTCGCGCCGTTCGGCCTCGAAGAGACGGCATGAGTGAAAGCGGACAGACGCACGCAATCGCGTTGTTACAATAGCGAGTTATGGATTCTTCCCTGATACAGACCATTGCGGTATACGCGTTGCCCGTGATTTTCGCCATCACGCTGCATGAAGCCGCGCATGGCTATGTGGCGCGCTGGCTCGGCGACAACACGGCCTACGTACTCGGCCGCGTGTCGGTCAATCCGATGCGGCACATCGACCCGCTCGGCACGATCGCGATTCCCTTGCTGCTGTACTTCGCCACCAGCGGCGCGTTCATGTTCGGCTACGCCAAGCCGGTGCCGGTCGCCTTCGGCAACCTGCGCAATCCGCGCTGGGGCAGCCTGTGGGTCGCGGCGGCAGGACCGGCCTGCAACTTCGTGCAAGCGCTGGTCTGGGGCCTGTTCGGTGTCGCGCTCGCGGTAATGAATGTGGACGAGCCGTTCTTCACGCGCATGGCGGGAGCCGGCGTGGGCGTGAATCTCGTGCTCGGCGTGCTGAACCTGTTTCCGCTGCCGCCGCTCGACGGCGGCCGTGTGCTAATGGCGCTGCTGCCGCCGCGGCAATCCATCACGCTGTCGCGCCTCGAGCCGTACGGTTTTTTCATCGTAATGGCGCTCGTCATGACGGGCACGCTGACGCGCTACTGGCTGAACCCGCTTGTCACGATCGGCTATAGCGCGATCACCGCCATTCTGACTCCTCTTGTTTCGCTTTTCTAAATAATCATGTTCCCAGACCGTATCTTCTCCGGCATGCGGCCCACCGGGTCGTTGCACCTCGGCCACTATCACGGCGTGCTGAAAAACTGGGTGCGGCTGCAGTCCGAGTACCCGTGTTTCTTCTGCGTGGTCGACTGGCATGCGCTGACCACGCATTACGAAACGCCCGAAGTGATCGAAAAGAACGTCTGGGATGTGCTGACCGACTGGCTGGCAGCGGGTATCGATCCGGCGCAGGCCACGCTGTTTATTCAGAGCAAGGTGCCCGAGCATGCCGAACTGGCGCTCCTGCTCGGCATGAGCACGCCGCTCGGCTGGCTCGAACGCGTGCCGACCTACAAGGAGCAGCAGGAGAAGCTGAAGGACAAGGATCTGTCCACTTACGGTTTTCTCGGCTATCCGGTGTTGATGGCGGCGGACATCCTGTTGTATCGCGGCTCGCTCGTGCCGGTTGGTGAAGACCAGGTGCCGCACGTCGAAATGACGCGCGAAATCGCGCGCCGCTTCAACTACCTGTACGGCCGTGAACCGGGTTTCGAGCAGAAGGCGAACGAGGCGGCGAAAAAGCTCGGCGGCAAGCGCGCCAAGCTCTATCACGAACTGCGCAATGCCTACCAGCAGGAAGGCGACGACGAAGCGCTCGAACAGGCGCGCGCCATGTTGCAGGAATCACAGAGCCTGTCGATGAGCGATCGCGAGCGTCTGTTCGGCTACCTCGAAGGTTCGCGCAAGATCATTCTGGTCGAGCCGCAAGCCATGCTGACCGAGGCGTCGCGCATGCCGGGTCTCGACGGTCAGAAAATGTCGAAGTCGTACGGCAACACGATCGGCCTGCGTGAAGACGCGGAGACGATCACGAAGAAAGTCCGCACCATGCCGACCGATCCGGCTCGCGTGCGCCGCACCGATCCCGGCGACCCCGACAAGTGCCCGGTATGGCAACTCCACCAGGTCTACACCGACGAAGCCACTCATGAATGGGTGGAGAAGGGCTGCCGGTCGGCCGGCATTGGCTGCCTCGAGTGCAAGCAGCCGGTGATCGAGGGCATTCTTCGCGAGCAGCAGCCCATGCTCGAGCGCGCGCAGAAGTACATGGACGACCCGTCGCTGTTGCGCGCGATCGTCGCCGACGGCTGCGACAAGGCTCGCAAGTTCGCCACGGAAACGATGCGCGACGTACGCGAGGCCATGGGCCTGTCTTACAACTGAAGCAGCTGACGCAAGTGAAGCAGCTGACGCAAGTGACCCACCCGGTGAGCCGTGCTGAACGGCGGGCAAGTCGATGAGCACGCCCGCTGCCGCCATGCACGGACTGGGCGAGCCGTCTCCCTGGGTGCGCGATTGGGCGCATCTGGTCGCGCCGGGCGGCGCGGTGCTCGACGTCGCTTCCGGCGCGGGCCGGCATGCGCGGTTCTTTGCGTCGCTGGGGCATCCGGTGACCGCCATCGACCGCGACGCGGCGGCGCTCGGCATGCTGCGTGGCGAGCCGCTCGTCACGCCAGTCGAAGCCGACCTCGAAGGCGCCGCGTGGCCGTTGCCCGCCGAGTCGAAATTCGCCGCCGTCGTGGTGACGAATTACCTGCACCGCCCGCTCTTTGCGCAGCTTTTGCGCGCGCTCGAGCCCGGCGGCGTGCTGGTTTACGAGACCTTCGCGCAAGGAAACGAAAGGGTCGGCAAACCCTCTAATCCGGCGTTTCTACTGGCGCCCGGCGAGCTGCTCGAGCGCGTGCGCGGCCAGCTCCGGGTGGTCGCATTTCAAGATGGTTTTCTCGCGCAGCCGCGCCCGGCCTACGTCCAGCGGATCTGCGCAATTCTGGAGGCGGAGCGCTCAGTCGACCCCGCGCAGGCGGCAGCTCCGCCTTGTTACGAGTTGGCTGGCTAATCCGCTACAATCGCGGTTTACCTGATCAAATTCATGGCGTTTCATGACTAACGGCAACCAAGGCAGCAACCAAGGCAGCAACGACGGCGTTCAGATTCGCGGCAGCATTCCTGCCATCATCACCCCGATGCTCGAAGACGGCAGCCTGGATCTGCCGGCGTTTCGCAAACTGATCGACTGGCATATCGCAGAGGGCACGAACGCTCTCGTCGTGGTCGGCACGAGCGGCGAATCGGCCACGCTGTCGGTCGAGGAACACGTGCTGATGGTCAAGACCGCGGTCGAGCACACGGCGGGCCGGATTCCGGTGATCGCGGGCTCGGGCGGCAATTCCACGACCGAGGCGATCGAACTCACCCAGCAGGCCAAGGAAGTCGGCGCCGACGCCACGCTCCAGGTCGTGCCGTACTACAACAAGCCGACGCAGGAAGGCATTTACCGCCATTTCGCGAAGATCGCCGAAACCGTCGATCTGCCGGTGATCCTGTACAACGTGCCGGGCCGCACCGTTGCGGACATGAGCAACGAAACCATTCTGCGTTGCGCGCAGGTGCCGGGCATCATCGGTGTGAAGGAAGCGACCGGCAATATCGATCGCGCCGCGCATCTGATCAAGTCCGCGCCGTCGCACTTCGGCATCTACAGCGGCGACGACCCCACCGCCATCGCGCTGATGCTGCTCGGCGGCCACGGCAATATTTCGGTCACCGCCAACGTCGCGCCGCGCGCCATGAGTGATCTCTGCAAGGCTGCGCTCGCCGCGGACGCTAAGACCGCGCGCGAGATTCATATGAAACTCCTGTCGCTGCATAAGAACCTGTTCATCGAATCGAATCCGATTCCGGCCAAATGGGCGCTGCAGCAATTGGGTCGTGTGCAGGGCGGAATCCGCCTGCCGCTCACGCCGCTCGATCCGCAATACCACGAAGTGGTGCGCGGCGCGCTGCGCGAAGCGGGCCTGCTGGGCTAGGCGGACAGCGTCCGCGGCACCACCAGCGCCAACGAAAGCCTGCCACCGGCACTCCCTTAACCGACGTCGATCCAGCCCACGTTCCCGGCACACAGAACCAAGGCACCGCGTTCCAGCATCACGAAGGACCTCATGAAACGTTCCGCACTTTCCCTCCACGCAACCCGCATGGCGGCGCTGGCGCTTGCCCTCACGACGCTCGCCGGCTGTGACACGCTGAACGACTGGTTTGCTTCCGACCGCGTCAACTACAAGGGCGCGGGCAGCGCGCCGGCGCTCGCCGTTCCCGGCGATCTGAGCACCACGCCGACCGATCAGCGCTATGTCGCACCGCCGGCCAATCTGGCGCTGGGCGGCGCGCAGCAGCGCGCGGTCACGGCCGCCGGCAATTCGACCGAAGGTCAGCCGAACGCGCAGGATCCGTTCGGCATGCATATCGAACGTGACGGCGATCGCCGCTGGCTGGTGGTCGACGGCCGCACGCCGGAACAACTCTGGTCGCAGTTGCAGGAGTTCTGGCAGGAGAACGGCTTTGCGCTGAAGACCGACGCGCCGGCTACCGGCATCATGACGACCGACTGGGCTGAAAACCGCGCCAACATTCCGGACGACTGGTTCCGCCGCACGGTCGGCAAGGTCATCGATTTCGCGTATTCGTCGGGCACGCGTGACAGCTTCCGCACGCTCGTGTCGCGCGCGCCGGGCGAAACAACGGACATTTCCATCACGCACAGCGCGATGGAAGAAGTGATGACAGGGCAGGACAAGACGTCCTCGCGTTGGGAAGAGCGTCCTCGCGATCCGGCCCTGGAAGCGCTGTTCCTGACCAAGCTGATGCAGAAGTTCGGTCTGACCGAAGCGCAGTCGAAGCAGTTGCTGACCGACGCGCGTCCGGCGGTGGCGCCGACCACGCTCGACCAGAGCGCGGGCGCGTCCACGCTCGATCTGCAGGAGTCGTTCGACCGCGCATGGCTGCGCGTGGGCCTCGCGCTCGACCGCACCAACTTCACCGTCGACAACCGCGATCGTGCGAAGGGCATCTACTACGTGCGCTACGCGGATTCGATGCAGGAGCTGAAGAAAGAAGGGCTGTTCGGCAAGCTGTTCTACAGCGGCAATACGGCGAAGAAGCCGGGTCAGGAATTCCTCGTCAACGTTCGCTCGAAGGGCGATGCGGTGACGCAGGTGGCCGTGCTGAACGCGAACGGACAGGTGGACAATTCGTCCGACGCGCAGCGCATCGTGACGCTGCTGCACGCGCAACTGAACTAAGCGGACCGTGAGGTTCGCGAGTCTCGGCAGCGGCAGTGAAGGCAACGCCATGCTGGTGGAAGCGCAAAGCGGCGCGACCACCACGCGTGTGCTGCTCGACTGCGGTTTTTCGGCCAAAGAAGTCGAGCGGCGGCTGACGCGGCTTGGCGTGAGCGTCGAAGGTCTCGACGCGATTCTGATCACGCATGAGCATGGCGACCACATTGGCAGTGCGCTGACGCTGGCGCGCAAGTGGTCGATTCCCTTGTACATGAGCTGGGGCACCGCTCGCGCGGTAGGCGCCGACGAAGCCGACGTGGACCTGCAGGTGCTTTGGGGCGACGAAGCGGTGGCGATCGGCGACCTCAGCATTCTCCCCTACACCGTCCCGCACGACGCCCGCGAGCCGCTGCAATACGTGCTCTCGAACGGCGCGAGCCGGCTTGGTGTGCTGACGGACGTCGGCACGTCCACGCCTCATATCAGCTCGGTGCTGAGCGGATGCGACGCGTTGGTGCTCGAATGCAATCACGATGTACGGATGCTGGCCGGCAGCCGCTATCCGCAATCGTTGAAAGCGCGCATCGGCGGCAATCATGGGCATCTGAACAACGACGCGGCGGCTGAAATTCTGGCTTCGCTCGATCGTTCGAGATTGCGCCACCTGGTCGCCGCGCATCTGAGTCAGCAGAACAATTCGCCTGAACTGGCGCAGGCCGCTATGGCCGGCGTGCTGGGCGCGGCGCCTACGGAAGTGGTGGTGGCTTCGCAGGATGAGGGGTTTGCGTGGCTGAGTGTGTGATCCGCGCCTGATTCCTGATGCTTGCCCCGCGCGGCAGGCGCCGCGATTCCATGAAAAAAGCCCATAACGATTACTCGTTATGGGCTTTTTCTTCAAGGTGGGACATTTGGAATGCCACGCCCTGAATCAGGCTTGGTTGTCACCCTTAGTTGCGGTTACCGCCGAAAATTCCGAGCAGCGCGAGCAGGTTGACGAACACGTTGTACAGGTCAAGGTAGATCGCGAGGGTGGCGGTGATGTAATTCGTTTCACCGCCGTTCACGACGCGCTGAACGTCGAACAGCATGTAGGCCGAGAAGATCACGATGGCGAGAACCGACACCGTGAGCATCAGCGCCGGCAGATGCAGGAACACGTTCGCGACCGATGCGAGCAGCAGCACGATCACGCCCATGAACAGCCACTTGCCGAGACCCGAAAAGTCGCGCTTGCTGACCGTGGCGATGGTTGCCATCGACGCGAAGATCACACCAGTGCCACCGAAGGCGAGCATGATCAACGACGGGCCGTTCGAAAAACCGAGCACGAAGCTCAAGATGCGCGACAGCATCAGGCCCATGAAGAACGTGAAGCCGAGTAGCACGAACACGCCGGCCGCGCTGTCTTTGGTTTTCTGGATGGCGAACATGAAGCCGAAGGCGATCGCGAAGAACGCCAGCATGCTCATGGCGGGACTCGTGGCGGCGAACAGCGAGAAACCCGTGGCGAGGCCCACCCACGCGCCGAGCACTGTCGGAATCATGGACAGCGCGAGCAGCCAGTAGGTGTTCCGTAGCACGCGGTTACGCGTTTCGACCGTGCTGACCGCGCCATTGCGGCCAAAGCTATACGGATGATCGTTCATGGTCTCTCCTTACCTCAGAAGCAAGTTGCGTATGGTTGTGAAGCGGGTTGTAGCGAGCCGGGCCGTGGAATCCCTGTCACCGGCGCGGCGCTCTCTTCCCTAAGATTGGCGCGCGGGCAGGGAGTTTCAATGCCCTGAAAATACTGACTTGGCACCCACACGGCCAACGCTACCAGTATTCGGAAACTCCTGCTTGGAGTCTTTCAGTGTTGTAAGGGTTCAATCGCAATCATACACGGGAACATGCTACAATAGCGGATTCATTTGAATCTGTAACCTCTTAATTTTTTGGAGTTTTTATGGCGATCGAACGCACCCTGTCCATTATCAAGCCGGACGCAGTGGCCAAGAACGTGATCGGCCAGATCTATACCCGTTTCGAGAACGCTGGTCTGAAGATCGTGGCTTCGCGCATGGTTCACCTGTCGCGCGCCGACGCAGAGAAGTTCTACGCCGTGCACGCCGCACGTCCGTTCTTCAAGGATCTGGTCGATTTCATGATCTCGGGCCCGGTCGTCGTGCAAGCGCTGGAAGGCGAAAACGCCATTCTTAAGCACCGTGACCTGATGGGTGCCACGGACCCGAAGAAGGCGGAAAAGGGCACGATCCGCGCCGACTTCGCAGACAGCATCGACGCGAACGCAGTGCACGGTTCCGACGCGCCTGAAACGGCAGCAGTCGAAATCGCGTTCTTCTTCCCGCAAGTGAACGTCTACTCGCGTTAAGCAGGACTTGCCCTGCGCGGTTCGTGCAGCCGATTGGATTTATCGCACGAATCGCCCGGCAAAGTAGTAAGGTAAAAGCAGCAGGAATGGGCGCGAACGGCATTGCGTTCATGCAGCTTGTTGCATGAACGTAGTCTCGCACTGAAATGGCAGGATTCGATATGACGAGCAGTCCCACCGTCAACCTTCTCGACCTCGACGCCCAAGGGCTTGTCGCCTACTGCGACAGCCTGGGCGAGAAGCCGTTTCGCGCCAAGCAATTGCAGCGCTGGATTCACCAATACAACGCTGCCGACTTCGACGGCATGACCGATCTGGCGAAGTCCTTGCGCGAAAAGCTCAAAGGGCGCGCCACGATCTCGATGCCCGGCATCGTCAGCGACCATATTTCGACCGACGGCACGCGCAAGTGGCTGATCGACGTCGGCAACAGCAACGCGGTTGAAACCGTCTACATTCCCGAAGAAACGCGTGGCACGCTGTGCGTGTCGTCGCAGGCCGGGTGTGCGGTCAATTGCCGTTTCTGTTCGACCGGCAAACAGGGTTTTTCCCGCAATCTCACCACCGGCGAAATCATCGGCCAGTTGCGTATGGCCGAGTTCGCGCTGCGCGCGTCGCGCGGTGTGGATGGCGGTCGCGCCACGGGCGGTGACGGCAAGGGCGAGCGCGTCGTCACGAATGTCGTGATGATGGGCATGGGCGAGCCGCTGCTCAACTACGACGCGGTCGTGCCGGCCATGCGCCTGATGCTCGACGACAACGCTTACGGCCTGTCGCGCCGCCGCGTCACGCTGTCCACCTCGGGTGTCGTGCCCATGATGGACCGGCTCGGCGCCGATCTGCCGGTGGCGCTCGCGGTCTCCCTGCATGCGCCTAGCGATCCGCTGCGCGACATGCTCGTGCCGCTGAACAAGAAATATCCGCTGCGCGAACTGATGGCGGCTTGCCAGCGCTATCTGAAAGTCGCGCCGCGCGACTTCATTACGTTTGAATATTGCATGCTCGACGGCGTGAACGACAGCGAGGCGCAAGCGCGCGAGTTGCTCGCCATTACGCGCGACGTGCCGTGCAAGTTCAACCTGATTCCGTTTAATCCGTTCCCCGAATCGGGCCTCATCCGCTCGAAGCCGGAACAGATCAAGCGGTTTGCACAAGTGTTGATGGACGCAGGCGTCGTCACCACGGTGCGCAAAACACGCGGCGATGATATCGACGCTGCCTGCGGTCAGTTGGCCGGTGCGGTAAAAGACCGCACTCGCCTTGCTGAACGCACCGGGAAGGCAGCGAAGATTATCGAGGTTCGCGCCGTGTAATCGCGCGGGGACCGCAGGGCGCCGATGGTCGGGAAAGCTCCCCGAAAGCGCGAAAACCTGCGGTGCCGACGTCGATTGAAAAGAAAGTTTGCAGAAGCGATCGGAAGCGGCACACAAGGCCGCACATTTTGTTATAAACGGTCTGCGATTCGGACGTGAGGCTTGAGCCTGTCGGGGTTGCACAAGTGAAAAAGAATCGACGCGAAAGGATTTGGGATGAGTGAGCCGCAGCACCCGCAGCCGCAGGACACAGACACGAACGAAGGCCATCCGGCGCCGGTCGCACGGGCGGTGGTGCAGCCCGCCGTGCAGCCGGGCATGGATTCGTTGGCGGCGGTGGGCGCGCGCTTGACCCAACTGCGTGAATCGAAAGGCTGGACGATCGAGGACGTGTCGGCGCGTCTGAAAGTGTCAGTCATCAAGTTGCGCGCGCTCGAATCGGGCGACATCAGCCACTTACCGGACACGACCTTCGCGCTGGGTGTGATGCGTAGCTACGCGAAGATGCTCGGCGCCGATCCCGCGCCGTTCACGGCGGTACTGCGCCGCGAGAAGGGTGTGGCCGCGCCGGATCTGTCGATGCCGGCTTCGTCGGGAAAAGATTTGCCGCGCGGGCGGGTGTCGCTGTCGCTGGGCGGTAGCGGACAAAAAAGCCGCTCCTGGTTGTGGGGCGTGGCGGCGGTGATCGTCGCGGTGATCGCGCTCGGCATGTGGCACACCAACGGTGGCGATTCGTCTGCATGGCTTGCGCGTTTGAAAGCGAGCGCGAACGGTGCCGCTGGTGGCGTGACGGGCGCATCGGGTCCGGTGGCGCAAGGTCAATCGGCGGGTTCCGAAGCAACGGCGGCTGAGTCTGCGTCAGCGCCGGAGGCACAGGTGGCAGCAGAGAACGCAGCGTCGGCTACGCCGATGCCCGCGCCGCTTGCCACTGGCACGACGCCGTCATCGGCGCCGGCGGTCACGGCAACAATGGCTGCGCCCAAGGCAGGCTCACAGGCCCAGGTGGCCGCAGCACCGGGCGCGAGTGCGCCGGCGGCGGTGGTTGCGGGCGCGTCGGCGGCAATGGTGGCGCCGGCTGCCGGTGACTCAGTCGTCGCATTGCGTGTGACACAGGACAGCTGGTTCAGTGTGCGTAGCAAGGATGGCAAGGAGGTGTTCTCCGGCCTCGTGCACGCGGGCGATACGAAGGAAGTGACGGGCGCGGCACCATTCAAGATCACGGTTGGCAACAAGGCCGGTCTTGAATCGCTGACGCTCGATGGCCAGCCGGTCGATCCGTCGAAATATTCGGCTGCCAAAGGTAACGTGGCGCGTTTCGCACTGCCTTGACAAATACGGTATGCGCCGCGGCCAACCGGTCCGCGGCGCTTTTTCAATTCAGGCGCCACGTCTTTTGTGTGGCGCATGCGGCGTAAATGGGTTTTTCGATGCATTCCGAAGCTCAATCCCAATCTGGTAGCAAGATTATTTCCGACGAGCCGGTGTTCGGCGGCCAGGCTGCGCGGCGCAAGTCGCATGCGGTCGACGTCCGTTGGGGCGGCCAGCTCGTCACCATCGGTGGCGACGCGCCCGTGCGCGTCCAGTCGATGACCAACACGGATACCGCGGACGCCATCGGCACCGCGATCCAGATCAAGGAGCTCGCGCAAGCCGGCTCGGAACTGGTGCGTATCACGGTGAATACGCCGGAAGCGGCCGCGGCCGTGCCGGCCGTGCGCGAGCAGCTCGACCGGATGGGCGTGTCGGTGCCGCTCGTCGGCGACTTCCACTACAACGGCCATTTGCTGTTGCGCGACTACCCCGCGTGCGCGGAGGCTCTGTCCAAGTATCGGATCAATCCGGGCAACGTGGGCCACGGCGCGAAGCGCGACACGCAGTTCGCGCAAATGATCGAAGCCGCGGTGAAGTACGACAAGCCGGTCCGTATCGGTGTCAACTGGGGCAGTCTCGACCAGGATCTGCTCGCGAAGATGATGGACGCAAACGCGGCGCGTTCCACGCCGTGGGAAGCGCAAAGCGTGATGTACGAAGCGCTGATCCAGTCGGCAATCGGCTCGGCGGAGCGGGCGGTCGAACTCGGCCTGTCGCGCAACCAGATCATTCTGTCGTGCAAGGTCAGCGGCGTGCAGGATCTGATCGCCGTGTACCGCGAACTCGCGCGTCGTTGCGACTTCGCGCTGCATCTCGGCTTGACCGAGGCCGGCATGGGCTCGAAAGGCATCGTTGCCTCGACCGCGGCGTTGTCCGTGCTGTTGCAGCAGGGGATCGGCGACACGATCCGTATTTCGCTTACGCCGGAACCGGGCGGATCGCGCACCGGCGAGGTGATCGTCGGCCAGGAAATTCTGCAGACCATGGGTCTGCGCTCGTTCACGCCGATGGTGATCGCGTGCCCGGGTTGCGGCCGTACCACCAGCACGCTGTTCCAGGAACTGGCGTCGCAAATCCAGACCTACTTGCGCACGCAAATGCCGGTGTGGCGCGATCAATATCCTGGCGTCGAGAAGATGCACGTCGCGGTGATGGGCTGCATCGTCAACGGTCCGGGTGAGTCGAAGCAGGCCAACATCGGTATCAGCCTGCCGGGTTCGGGCGAAAATCCCGCCGCGCCGGTGTTCATCGACGGCGAAAAAGTGAAGACGCTGCGCGGCGATAACATCGCGCAAGAATTCCAGCAAATCGTGAGTGACTACGTTGAGCGCAGCTATGGCCGCGCCACGGTAGCCAACTAAATATCGGCTCTCGACATACAGATGACTGAACAGAAGAAAAAGCTCGACAAGCTGTCCGGCGTGAAGGGCATGAACGACATCCTTCCGCAGGAAGCCGGGCTGTGGGAATTTTTCGAAACGACCGTCAAGTCGATGCTGCGTTCGTATGGATACCAGAATATTCGTACGCCGATCATCGAGCATACGCAGCTGTTCAAGCGCGGCATCGGTGAAGTGACCGATATCGTCGAGAAAGAGATGTACAGCTTTACCGACGCGCTCAACGGTGAAAATCTGACCATGCGCCCGGAGAACACGGCGGCGGTGGTGCGCGCGGCGATCGAACACAACATGCTGTACGACGGCCCGAAGCGCCTGTGGTACATCGGCCCGATGTTCCGTCACGAGCGCCCGCAGCGCGGCCGCTATCGCCAGTTCCATCAGGTCGGCGTGGAAGCGCTGGGCTTTGCCGGTCCGGACGCGGACGCGGAAATCATCATGATGTGCCAGCGGCTGTGGGACGATCTCGGGCTGATCGGCATCAAGCTCGAACTCAATTCGCTGGGCCTCGCCGAGGAACGCGCGGCGCATCGCGTCGAACTGATCGCGTACCTCGAAAAGCACATGGACGTGCTCGACGAAGAGGCAAAGCGCCGTCTCTACACGAACCCGCTGCGCGTGCTGGATACGAAGAATCCGGCCATGCAGGAAGTCGCGCAGAACGCGCCGAAGCTGATCGATTTTCTCGGCGAAGAATCGCGCGCGCACTTCGAAGGTCTGCAGCGCATTCTGAAAGCGAACAACATTCCGTTCACGATCAATCCGCGTCTCGTGCGCGGTCTCGATTACTACAATCTGACCGTGTTCGAATGGGTGACCGACAAGCTCGGCGCTCAGGGTACCGTGGCGGCCGGCGGCCGTTACGATCCGTTGATCGAACAGCTAGGCGGCAAGCCCACGGGAGCATGTGGCTGGGCAATGGGCGTCGAGCGGATCCTCGAGTTGTTGAAAGAAGAGCAACTTGTGCCGGAAGACGAAGGGTGCGACGTGTACGTGGTCCATCAGGGCGACGCGGCGCGTGAGCAGGCCTTCATCATCGCCGAGCGTCTGCGCGATACGGGCCTCGACGTGATCCTACATTGCAGCGCCGACGGTCAGACGGCCAGCTTCAAATCGCAGATGAAGCGTGCCGACGCGAGCGGCGCGGCCTTCGCCGTGGTGCTCGGCGAAGATGAGATCGCCAATGGCACGGTCGGTGTGAAGCCGCTGCGCGATACAAATGCTAACGGCGGTAAAAACGAGCAACATAACGTGCCCGCCGAAGACTTGACCGAATTTCTAATCAATGCGATGGTTGCAACCGCCGAAGACGGCGACGACTGATCGCGATGTCGTCGAGCCGGTTGGTTCGCAATCAGGCTCGACACGCACACGTAGCAAGAAAGAGGAAATCGCCGGGCAATGAGTTACCACGACGAACAAGAATCGATTGAAAGTCTGAAGGCATGGTGGACGCAGTGGGGCAATGCAACCACATGGATCGTGCTGGTGGCACTGGTGGCCGCGGCCGGCTGGAACGGCTGGAATTTCTGGCAACGGCGCGAGGCGGCGGAAGCCGCCGTGCTGTATGACCAGGTGCAGCAAGCCGTGGCATCGGGCGACAAGGCGAAGATCACCCGCGTCGCCGCCGACATGGAAGACAAGTTCAGCCGCACCGCGTATGCACAGATGACCGCGCTGAGCGCGGCCAAGGCGCTGTACGCCGCGGGCGACGAACCGGCCGCGAAGGCGCAACTGCAATGGACCATCGATCACGCGAAAGATGACGAGTTCAAGCAGATCGCCAAACTGCGCCTCGCTTCGCTGTTGCTCGACGACAAGGCCTACGACCAGGGTCTGGCGCTGCTCGCCGAACCGCAGTCCGACGCGTTCAAAGGCATCGTGGCGAACGGCCGCGGCGATCTGCTCGCCGCTCAAGGCAAGCGCGACGATGCGCGTGCGGCTTACAAGCTCGCGCTCGACTCGCTGTCGAAAAACGATAGCTCGGCACGCCAGTTGATTCAGTTCAAGCTGGACGCGCTGGGCGGCTGATCGCCGCATGCAAGCGCCATAAGCGGCGCCGCGTGTAACGACCAACCGGTCTCCTTTAACTAATTTCCTGAATGCTTCGTCCACCGATGAATCTGCTGAAACGTTACGCTGTGCCCGTTGCCTGTGCGATGACCGTCCTTACCATGGCGGCTTGCTCATCCACGAAAGACGAGCGCCGCGTGCCGACGCCGCTCACCGAGTTCAAACCCGTGCTCGACGTGCAGCAGGCCTGGAAGGCGAGCGTCGGTAAGGCGGGCCGCTATCTGTTCTCGCCAGTGGCGGTTGGCAATGCGGTGTACGCGGCTGGCGCGAACGGTTCGGTGGCGAAGATCGACGCGCAAACCGGGCAGGACGTGTGGCGTGTCAAGCTGCACGACGACCTCTCGGCAGGTGTCGGCAGCGACGGCACGCTCACGGCGGTCGGCGGCCTGAAGGGCGACGTGTACGTGCTCGGGGCGGACGGCAAGCAACTCTGGACCGCCAAGGCGCCGGGCGAGATCATTTCGCCGCCGCTCGTCGGCAACGGACTCGTGGTGGTGCGTACGGTCGACGGCCAGATCGTCGCGTTCAATGCGCAAACCGGCGAACAGAAGTGGAACTACCGCAACCGCGCGGTGCCGCTCAACCTGCGCGTGTCGTCGGGCATGACCTTCGCGGGCGACGCAGCCGTGCTGGCCGGGTTCCCGGGTGGCGCGTTCGCGGCGATCAACCTGCAGACGGGCGACAACTACTGGCAAACGCCGGTGTCCTATCCGAAGGGCGTGACGGAAGTCGAGCGGATCAACGACGTGACCGGACCGCCCACGCTGGTCGGTTCGGAAACCTGCGCCGTGACGTTCCAGGGGCAGATTGGCTGTTTCGACGCGAACTCGGGCCGCGCGGTGTGGGAAAAGGCGTTTTCCAGCACGAGCGGTCTGGCGCAGGATGACCGCGCGGTGGTCGCGGCGGACGACTGGTCGGTGGTGTCGGCGTTCGACGTCAGCAGCGGCGCGCCGCTGTGGAAGAACGACAAGCTGAAGAATCGCGACCTGAGCGTGCCGTTCATTCTGGGTCACGCTGCGGTGCTGGGCGACTACCAGGGTTACGTGCACTTCCTGTCCCGCGACGACGGCACGCTCGTCGCCCGCCTGAAGACCGACGGCAGCCCGATTACCGCTGCACCGGTGCTGGCCGGCGAGACGCTGGTGGTGCTGACGCACGACGGCGATCTGTACGGCTACCGCCCGCGCTGATCGCGCGGGGAGGCAATCGCCGTTGAGCGTGCAGGCCGGCTTCGCCGGCCGTACGCGTTTTAGAAGAATGTGTTGCAGGGCAGAGTAAGTAGAAGAATTGCGCCGGACTGGCTGGTCCGGCAAGTCGGATCAGACATGGCACACGGGCCCACGTGGCCATCGGTGGCTGCTTGCGGCGCCACCATCGGCGGCATCTTCGCAAATATCGCGGAGCGTCGTATTCGAATTGGCGTGCGAGCCGTCGAGCAGGAAAGACCAGACCTGGCGGCCCCTTGGCGCCGCCCCATACAGCCAAACCCCCGTCCGCCCGGGTGCGCATATTGACAGCACATCCGGGGCTGGCCGAATTCGTGATAATTTTCGTCAAACGCTGCCGTGTAGCGGCCGCATGGCGTCGCTACGCGGACGGTCGATTTCGATCCCGCGTTTCACCGTGAACAACATCTGATGAAACCCGTTATTGCCCTCGTCGGGCGCCCCAATGTGGGGAAATCCACGCTGTTCAACCGTCTCACGCGTACGCGTGATGCGCTGGTTGCCGACCTGCCCGGTCTTACCCGCGATCGCCATTACGGCGAAGGGCGCGCCGGCGACCGGCCGTATCTGGTCGTCGATACTGGGGGTTTCGAGCCGGTCGCGAAAGACGGCATCCTGCACGAAATGGCGCGTCAAACCCGCCAGGCGGTCGAGGAGTCGGACATCGTCGTGTTCATCGTCGACGGTCGCAATGGCCTCGCGCCGCAGGACAAGTCGATTGCGGACTACCTGCGCAAGGTCGGCCGGCCGATCTTCCTCGTCGTCAATAAGGCCGAGGGCATGAAGTACAGCACGGTCGCCGCCGACTTCTACGAACTCGGTCTGGGCGACCCGCGTGCGATTTCCGCGGCGCACGGCGACGGCGTGACGGAGATGATCAACGAGGCGCTCGAAGTCGCGTACGCCGGTCAGCCGGAAGAAAGCGACGAAGAGAAAGAAACGCGTGGCGTGAAGATCGCGATCGTCGGCCGTCCGAATGTCGGCAAGTCGACCTTGATCAACGCGCTGGTGGGCGAAGAGCGCGTGATCGCGTTCGACATGCCCGGCACCACGCGCGATTCGATCTACGTCGATTTCGAGCGAGGCGGAAAGCCGTACACGCTGATCGACACCGCCGGCTTGCGCCGCCGCGGCAAAGTGTTCGAAGCGATCGAGAAATTCTCGGTGGTGAAGACGCTGCAATCGATCTCCGACGCGAACGTCGTGATCCTGTTGCTCGACGCGCGCCAGGACATCTCGGAGCAGGACGCGCACATTGCGGGCTTCGTGGTGGAGCAGGGCCGCGCGCTGGTGGTGGGCGTGAACAAGTGGGACGGGCTCGATCCGCATGTGCGCGAGCGCACCAAGGCCGACCTCGAGCGCAAACTAAAATTTCTCGACTTCGCCAAATTCCATTTCATTTCCGCTGCGGAAAAAACCGGAATCGGCCCATTGATGCGCTCGGTGGACGACGCGTACGCAGCCGCCATGGCCAAGCTGCCGACGCCGAAGCTCACGCGCGCGCTGATCGATGCCGTTGAATTCCAGCAGCCGCGCCGGCGTGGTCCGGTGCGCCCGAAACTTCGTTACGCGCACCAGGGCGGACAGAATCCGCCGATCATCGTGATTCACGGCAATGCGCTCGACGCGATCACCGAAACGTACAAACGCTACCTCGAAAACCGCTTCCGGGAAACTTTCAAGCTGACTGGGACTCCATTGCGCATAGAGTTCAGATCGTCGACGAACCCTTACGCGGATAAAGGCTAAATCCAGGCTGAAACCCGCGTGTGTGCTGGCTTTGGCCGCCTGGCCAGGTCGCTCGCGCAAAAATGAAAATCGGCTATAGTGTAGCGGTTGACGGCGGATCTCTTTTTCTTCGTCGTCAATTAAGTCAACCTGCAAAAAAATACGGAGTTTGCTATGAGCAACAAAGGGCAATTGTTACAAGACCCGTTTTTGAACGCACTGCGTAAAGAGCATGTGCCGGTGTCGATCTACCTGGTCAACGGCATCAAGCTTCAAGGGAACATCGAATCGTTCGACCAGTACGTCGTGTTGCTCCGGAATACGGTCACCCAGATGGTCTACAAGCACGCAATCTCGACTGTCGTGCCAGCCCGCCCGGTGAATTTCCACCCGGATTCCGAACAGTCCTAACCCCCGTCGCGGCCGGCGTAACGTCGCCCGTTGGCGATTACTTCCGGCCGCCTCATTTTGATACCCTCCAATTTGATCAATGCAGCGCTTGTCGGCATCGACTTCGGTAAGATCGATTTCGAAGCCAGCCTAGAAGAACTCAGCCTGCTCGCGCAAAGCGCGGGCGCGAATCCCTTAGTCACCCTCACCGGGCGCCGGTCCAGTCCCGACGCGAAGATGTTCGTCGGCAGCGGCAAGGCCGAAGAGTTGCGTCTTGCGTGTGAGGCGAACGACATCGAACTCGTCATTTTCAATCACGCTCTGGCGCCTGCGCAGCAGCGCAATCTGGAGCAAGCGCTTAATCGGCGCGTGATCGATCGCACCAGTCTGATCCTCGACATTTTTGCGCAACGCGCCCGCAGCCACGAAGGCAAGCTGCAGGTGGAACTCGCGCAACTGCAGTATCTGTCCACGCGGCTAATCCGCGCATGGACTCACCTGGAACGGCAAAAAGGCGGTATCGGTTTGCGCGGCCCGGGTGAAACGCAGCTCGAAACGGACCGCCGTTTGATCGGCGAGCGCATCAAGGCGCTCAAGACGCGGCTCGAAAAACTGCGCCGTCAGCATGGCACGCAGCGCCGCGCGCGCAGCCGCAATCAGACCATGTCCGTGTCGCTCGTCGGTTACACGAACGCGGGCAAATCCACGCTCTTCAACGCGCTCACCAAGGCTCAGGCGTACGCCGCCGACCAGTTGTTCGCGACGCTGGATACGACATCGCGGCGCGTTTATCTCGGCGACGAAGCGGGGCAGGTGGTGGTGTCCGACACGGTCGGTTTCATCCGCGAATTGCCTCACCAGCTCGTGGCGGCGTTTCGCGCCACGCTCGAAGAAACCATTCACGCCGACCTGCTGCTGCACGTGGTCGACGCGTCGAGCGCGGTGCGGCTCGACCAGATCGATCAGGTCAACGAGGTGTTGCACGCAATCGGTGCGGACACGATCCGGCAGGTGCTCGTCTTCAACAAGATCGACGCGGTGCCGGAGTTGGCGGCCCGTGGGGACGCGGTTGAAAGGGACGAGTATGGTAATATTTCGCGCGTCTTTTTGAGCGCGCGCACGGGGCAAGGGCTGGACACACTGCGCGCTGCCATCGCTGAAATCGCTACTGCCGAACCTCTTCCCGAAACGCTGGTCGATCTCTCGGAAGAAGACCGGTCGGCAGCACCACGCGACGACCGCAAGGTCCCAGAACTCGGGCATTGACCCGTTCCAATTGCACTGACCCGCTGTCTACTCTGGTGAACGAACACAGGTGAACGATTACAACGAGCGGAGTATCTGGCTGCGCATGCGCGCCATGCTTTCACTGAACGATCCGCGCTGGGGCCGTGGGGACGGCAATGGCGAGCGGCAACGTCCAAACGAGCCCAAGCGTCCACCGACCAAGGACGGTGAAGGCCCGCCCGATCTCGACGAGATGTGGCGCGATTTCAACCGCCGTTTGAGCCGCGTGTTCGGTCGCAAGGGTGGCGGCGCGGGTGGCGGGCGGCCGGACAACGGTCGTGGCGCGCGTATCGGCGTGGGCATCGTGATCGGCGTGCTGCTGGCCATTTATCTCGGCAGCGGCGTGTTCGTCGTGCAGGACGGCCAGGCCGGCGTCGTGATGCAGTTTGGCAAGTATCGCTACACGGCAGGTCAGGGCGTGCACTGGCGTCTGCCGTATCCGTTTGAAGCGCATGAGCTTGTCAATATCGGTCAGGTCCGCCAGGTGGAGATCGGCCGCAACAACGTGGTGCGTCTCGCGAATGTGAAAGACGCGTCGATGCTCACGCACGACGCGGATATCGTCGACGTGCGCTTCGCCGTGCAATACCAGGTGAAGAAGCCGACCGACTACCTGTTTCGCAGCGTCGATCCCGATCAGGGTGTGATGCAGGCTGCTCAGGCGGCGGTGCGCAGCATCGTCGGCGCGCGCAGCACCAACGACATCCTCTATCAGGATCGCGAAACAATTCGCCAGCAACTGATCGCGGCGATCCAGCAATCCCTGGATGAATATCAGTCCGGACTCGCCGTGACCGGTGTGACGATCCAGGGTGTGCAGGCGCCTAGCCAGGTGCAAGCCGCGTTCGACGACGCCGCGAAAGTCCGTCAGGAAAACGAGCGGGCGAAACGCGATGCCGAGGCCTATGCCGCGGATCTGTTGCCGCGCGCGCAAGCCGACGTGGCGCGCCAGATCGACGAAGCGAAAACGTACAGCGACAAGACGGTGGCCCAGGCGCAAGGCGACGCCGAACGCTTCAAGCAGGTCTACGCGCAGTACTCGAAAGCGCCCGCTGTGATTCGCGAGCGCATGTATCTGGAAACCATGCAGCAGATCTATTCGAATACGACCAAGGTGTTTGTGGATAGCAAGAGCGGCAACAACGTGCTGTATCTGCCGCTCGACAAGCTGGTCGAGCAGACCCGCCAGCGTGTGTCCGAGGCTGCTGCCGCTTCGGGCGCCGCGGCCGCTGCCGCGCCGCAAGCGGCGAGCGCTGCCGCGTTGCCGTCGGCCGCCCCGTCTGCCTCCGCAACCGGCACCGCAGCCTCCGCGCCGGCGGCGCTCGCCACGCCCGCCAGTCAGGCCGCGGCCAGCAGCGACGCGCTGCGTTCACGCGACTCCTTCCGCAGCCGTATGCGCGAAGACGACGTTCAATAAGGAGCGCACATCATGAACAAGATCATTGCGCTCGTCGTCGCTATCGTTATCGTGCTGTTCGCCGCTTCGTCGATGGTGTTCGTCGTCGATCAGCGGCATCTGGCCGTCCTGTCGTCGCATGGCGACAAGGCGCCGAGCCTGCTCGGCCCCGGCTTGCACGTCAAACTCCCGCCGCCGTTGCAAACGGTCACGCTGGTCGATAACCGTATCCAGTCGCTCGACGCCCCGGACGAAGACCGCTATGTGACGTCCGATAAAACCGATTTGCTGGCGAACCCGGTCGTCAAATACCGCGTGACCGATCCGCTCAAGCTGCTCGCCGAAACGCGAGGAGACGCGCAGAGCCTGCCGGACCGGCTCGCCTTGCTGTCGCGCAGCGCGCTCGGCGATGCGTTCGCGAAGGTCACGCTGTCCGACGCGCTGGCCCGTCAGCAGGCCGTCGCCGACGAAGCGCGCACCGCCATGGACAAGGCCGCGGCGTCGCTCGGTGTGTCGGTGGTCGACGTGCAACTCACGCGTGTCGACTTCCCCGCGTCGATGGCCGATTCCGTCTACAAACGGATGATCGCCGCACGCCAGCAGATCGCGGCCGACGAACGTGCGAAGGGCACGGCCGAGGCCGACAAGATCAGGCAGGACGCGCTCGGCCAGCAACAGGCGATTCTCGCGGACGGTTATCGTCAGGCGCAGACCATCAAGGGCGAGGGCGATGCCAAGGCCGCGGAAATCGCCGCCGAAGCGTACGGCGCCGACCCGCAGTTCTACCAGTTCTATCAAAGCATGCAGGCGTACAAGAACACCTTCAAGCCGGGCGACGTGATCGTGGTCGACCCGAGCAGTGAGTTCTTCCGCTTCATGCGTAGCCCGACCGGCGGCGCAGCCCCGGACGCTCCCGCGGTCCCGCGCAAACACTGATAACCGGAGCGCCGCGGCATCCGCATCGCGGCACCTTCATTCGCATGGATATAGCCGGCTCGTTACTGCTCGCGATCGCGTTGATGCTGATTATCGAAGGCATGTTTCCCTTCGTTTTTCCGAGCGCCTGGAGCGACACGTTCCGTAAAATAGCGGAACGTCCGCCGCATCAGATTCGTGTGGGCGGCCTGATCGTGATGGTGCTCGGGCTGATCCTGCTGTTTATCGTGACCTGAAGGCGCCTGCTTTTGCGGGCGGGCTGACAGGCTGCGCAGGCTGTCCGCGCTCGAGTGCAAATGTGCGCCGTTGCGCGCCAGTGCCTGAGGGTTCTGAACGCCGCGCAGTGCGGCGCCCAGCGGCCAAAAGCCGCAAGCGGTCGCCGCAGGTAATTGCAGCGACCGTGCAACGACCACGCAACGAGCGCGCAACGCCCGCGACAGCCGCCAAAATCGAGCCGCCGCCCGCCATTCACACTCACTTACCGGCGCACCCAGACGCCGTGTTCAACGTCGTAGGACTGTATCGATGTCGACCTGGTTACTTCCCGAGAATATTGCCGACGTGCTGCCGTCGGAAGCCCGCAAGATCGAAGAGTTGCGGCGCCATTTACTGGACCGTTTCCGTTCGTACGGCTACGAAATGGTCATGCCGCCGTTGCTCGAGTACATCGAGTCGCTGCTCACGGGCGGCGGACACGATCTGAATCTGCGCACCTTCAAGCTCGTCGATCAACTGTCGGGACGCACGCTCGGTCTGCGCGCGGACATTACGCCGCAGGTCGCGCGAATCGACGCGCATCTGCTGAATCGCCAGGGCGTGACACGCCTTTGCTACGCGGGCAACGTCGCGCATACGCGGCCGCGCGGCCTGCACGCCACGCGCGAGCAGATCCAGATCGGCGCGGAAATCTACGGCCACGCCGGCCTCGAAGCCGACCTCGAAATCCAGCAATTGATGCTCGACGCACTGCGTCTGGCGGGCCTCGCGAAAGTTCGCCTCGATCTGTGCCACGCGGGCGTGCTCGCCGCGCTGATCGAAGCCGAACCGGCCGCGGCCGAGCTCGGGCAGTCGCTCTACGACGCGCTCGCGGGCAAAGACGTGCCGCGCCTCGTCGAACTCACGGCGAACCTGACGCCGGCGATTCGCGACGCGTTGCGCGCGCTGCCCACGCTTTACGGCGACGCGTCCGTGCTCGACGAAGCCCGCGCGCGCTTGCCGAATATGCCGGCCATTGCCCGCGCGCTCGACGACCTCGCGTTCCTCGCGAGCCAGGTGGAGGGCGCCGAAGTGATGATCGATCTCGCCGATCTGCGCGGCTATGCTTATCACAGCGGCGTGATGTTCTCGGCGTATGTGGACGGCGTGCCGAATGCAGTAGCGCGCGGCGGCCGTTACGACCACGTGGGTCAAGCGTACGGCCGCGCACGGGCGGCCACGGGCTTTTCGCTCGATCTGCGCGAGGTGGCGCGGATTTCACCGGTCGAAGCGCGCAGCAGCGCGATTCTCGCGCCGTGGCAGCATGACGAGGCGCTGCGCGTGAGCGTCGCCGCGTTGCGAGATGCTGGCGAGGTGGTGATTCAGGCGCTGCCCGGCCATGAGCACGATCTCGACGAATTCGCGTTCGACCGTGTGTTGGTCGAGCGCAACGGTAATTGGGTCGTCGAACCGCGCGCCTGAGCGCGTTCCGGCAGACCCGCCCGAGGCCGATCCTCAGGGCATGTCAGACGGCGTCGAATGTGTCGCCGAAGCAGGGCGCGGCCAGTGGCCGCGCTACTTTCGCCATACCCATCATAACGTGCATACCGTTGAGCGGAAACGGAAAAATTCGGAAGGTTCCGCGAACATAGGTAGAATACGTTTTTAACCAGCTTACGAAACAACATGTCTGCCAGCGCAGTGAATGTGAACCCCGGGCGTAACGTCGTCGTCGTGGGGACCCAGTGGGGTGATGAAGGCAAGGGCAAGATCGTCGACTGGCTGACGGACCACGCTCAAGGCGTCGTTCGCTTCCAGGGCGGTCACAATGCCGGTCACACGCTTATCATCGGCGGCAAGAAAACCATCTTGCGTCTGATTCCGTCGGGCATCATGCATCCCGGCGTCGCGTGCTACATCGGCAATGGCGTCGTGTTGTCGCCGGAAGCGCTCTTCAAGGAAATCGGCGAGCTCGAAGCCGCCGGGGTCGATGTCCAGAATCGCCTCTTCATTTCCGAAGCCACCACCCTGATCCTGCCGTACCACATCGCCATCGACCAGGGCCGCGAAGCGCGCCGTGGCGCGGGCAAGATCGGCACCACCGGCCGCGGCATCGGCCCGGCGTACGAAGACAAGGTGGCGCGCCGCGGTTTGCGCGTGCAGGACCTGTTCGAGCCGGAGACCTTCGCCGAACGTCTGCGTGAAAACCTCGACTATCACAACTTCGTGTTGACGCAATACCTGGGTGTCGCCGCTGTCGACTTCCAGCAAACGCTCGACACGATGCTCAGCTATGCCGACCGTCTGAAGCCAATGGTGACGGACGTGTCGCGCCGCCTGTACGACGCGAACGCTAACGGCAGCAACCTGCTGTTCGAAGGCGCGCAAGGCACGCTGCTCGACATCGACCACGGCACGTATCCGTTTGTCACGTCGAGCAACTGCGTGGCCGGCGCGGCCACGGCGGGCGCGGGCGTCGGTCCGCAAAAGCTGAACTACATTCTCGGCATCACCAAGGCGTATTGCACGCGCGTCGGCTCGGGCCCGTTCCCGAGCGAACTGTACGACGCGGACAACGCCGCCCGTCAGGAAGCGATCGGCCTCGAACTGGCCACCGTCGGCAAGGAATTCGGCTCGGTCACCGGCCGTCCGCGCCGCACCGGCTGGCTCGACGTCGCCGCGCTGCGCCGTTCGATCCAGATCAATGGCGTGTCGGGTCTGTGCATGACCAAGCTCGACGTGCTCGACGGTCTGGACGAAGTGAAGCTGTGCGTCGGCTACACGGTCGACGGCCAGCATGTCGACCTGCTGCCGCGTGGTTCGTCGGAAGTCGCGCGCTGCGTGCCAGTGTACGAAACCTTCGCGGGCTGGAAGGAAAGCACGGTTGGTATCAAGGAATGGGACAAGCTGCCGGCGAACGCGCGTGCGTATCTGTCGCGCGTGCAGGAAGTCGCGGGCATTCCGATCGACATGGTGTCGACCGGTCCGGATCGCGACGAAACCATTCTGCTTCGTCATCCGTTCAAGGTTTAAGCCATGGTGCAAGGTGTACCCATGATTGCGATGAAAGATCCGCGCAACGACGACAAGAACCTGTGGGTCGGCTGGGACGAGTATCACCGGCTGATCGAAATGCTCGCGTTGCAGGTGCACGAGTCGGGCTGGAAATTCGACAAGATCCTGTGCCTCGCGCGCGGCGGTTTGCGCGTCGGCGATCAGCTCTCGCGCATTTACGATCTGCCGCTGGCGATTCTTGCCACGAGTTCGTATCGTGAAGCGGCCGGCACGGAGCAGGGCGAACTCGATATCGCGCAATACATCACCATGACGCGTGGCGAACTGCACGGCAACGTGCTGCTGGTCGACGACCTGGTGGATTCGGGCGTAACGCTCGCACGTGTTCAGCAGCATCTGAAAGAGCGTTATCCGGCGATCACCGCGGTGCGTTCGGCGGTGCTCTGGTACAAGGGCTGCTCGAAGGTGAAGCCCGACTACCACGTGCAGTATCTGCCCACCAATCCGTGGATTCATCAGCCGTTCGAGGAATGGGACACGGTTCGTCCGCACAACCTCGGCGCATGGATCAAGCGTGGCACGGCGCAAGCGCAGGAGTCGTCGGAGAAGTGATGCGAACTTCGGCGCCGAAATCGTTGCGTCGTCCCCCGCGTTGTCTCGCAAAACGGAGCTCATTGGGCTCCGTTTTTTTATGTGCGCGCCGTGCGCGCGTGCTTCGCAAACCGCGCATCGACGATGCCGCTAATACGGCCCGACCAGCAGACGCGCCCATATCGCGGTGCTACACTTCGCGGACCATCTCGTGGTGTATCCACAACAAGCCGGGCGGCGTCAGGCGGGCAGTTTAGAATAGCGGTCGCTTTTTCGCCCAGGGAACGGATTTCCTCGCGTTTATGACAGATAACAATCACGAGCACAAACAGCCTCTGCCTTCCCTCGCCATCGCTGCGATCGGCGTGGTATTCGGCGATATCGGCACGAGCCCGTTGTACTCGCTGAAGGAAGCCTTTAGTCCATCCCACGGCATTCCGCTGACCGAGCAATCTATTCTGGGCGTGATCTCGCTGTTGTTCTGGGCGATCGTGATCGTGGTCGGCATCAAGTACGTGTTGTTCGTGATGCGCGCGGACAATAACGGCGAGGGCGGTGTTCTCGCGCTGATGGCGCTGGCGCTGCGCTCGCTCGACGAGAAGTCGAAAATGGCCGGCTTGCTGATGATGCTCGGCATCTTCGGCGCCTGCATGTTCTATGGCGACGCGGTGATTACGCCGGCCATTTCGGTGATTTCGGCGGTAGAAGGTCTGGAGATTGCGGCGCCAAATCTGTCGCATCTGGTGCTGCCGCTGACCATCGTGATCCTGATATTGCTGTTCTGGATCCAGCGGCACGGCACGGCCATGGTCGGCCGCCTGTTCGGTCCGATCATGGTGCTGTGGTTCGTGGTGCTCGCGGCGCTCGGCCTGTGGCATATCCTGCAGTCGCCGAACGTGATCCGCGCGCTGAACCCGTACTACGCATACAGCTTCATGGCCGCGCACGTGCTGCAGGCCTACGTGGTGCTCGGCTCGGTGGTGCTGGTGCTGACCGGCGCTGAAGCGCTGTACGCCGACATGGGCCACTTCGGCGCCAAACCGATTCGCATGGCGTGGTACGTGCTCGTGATGCCGTCGCTGGTGCTGAACTACTTCGGTCAGGGCGCGCTGCTCATGCACGATCCGAAGGCGATCGAAAATCCGTTCTTCCTGCTCGCGCCGGACTGGGCGTTGCTGCCGCTGGTGGTGCTGTCCACGGTCGCGACGGTGATCGCCTCGCAGGCGGTGATTTCCGGTGCCTATTCGCTCACGAGCCAGGCGATCCAGCTCGGTTACGTGCCGCGCATGAAGATTCTGCACACGTCTGAACTGGCGATCGGCCAGATCTATGTGCCGGTGGTGAACTGGATGCTGCTGTTCATCATTCTGTGCATCGTGATTGCGTTCAAGAGTTCGGACAATCTCGCGGCCGCGTACGGTATCGCGGTGACGGCCACCATGGTGATCACCACGGTGCTCGCCTGCGTCGTGATGGTGAAAGTGTGGAACTGGAACAAGCTGCTGGTGGCGCTGATCATCGGCGTATTCATGACGGTCGATCTGGGCTTTTTCGGCGCCAATCTGCTGAAGGTCGAGGAGGGCGGCTGGCTGCCGCTCGGCATCGGCGCGTTGCTGTTCTTCCTGCTGATGACCTGGTACAAGGGGCGCATGATCGTCAAGGAACGCACGGCGGCCGACGGTATTCCGCTCATGCCTTTCCTGCAGGGGCTGCTCGCGCATCCGCCGCATCGCGTATCGGGCACGGCGATCTATCTGACCGGCAGCGATTCGCTCGTGCCGGTGAGTCTGCTGCACAACCTGAAGCACAATAAGGTGCTGCACGAGCGCACCATTTTCCTGACCTTCGTGACGCGCGACATTCCGTACGTGAACGACGCGGAACGTGTGACGGTCAAGGATATCGACGGTGGCCTGTATCTCGTCAAGGCGGCCTACGGCTTCAACGAAACGCCGGACGTGAAGGCGGTGCTGCTCGAAGTCGGCCGCACGCATGACATGACTTTCGAATTGATGGACACGTCGTTCTTCCTCGCGCGCGAAACGGTGGTGCCGACTCAGTTGCCGGGCATGTCAGTGTGGCGAGAGCGCGTGTTCGCGTGGATGCATCAGAATGCCGCGAAGCCGACGGACTTCTTCAGTATTCCGGCCAACCGGGTGGTGGAGTTGGGGACGAAGATCGAGATCTGACGGTCGCCGTTGATTCATGAACGCCCCAGATGCCGGGGCGAAAAAAAACCCACGCGAATGCGTGGGTTTTTTTATGTGCCGCATGTTCGGCTGAGTCAAATTGCGCAGTGCTCTGCACCGCGGTTTACCGTGCTCGACAAGCGCAACGTGCACTACAAGCGCATGAAAAAATCACGCGCTTAACCAGCGATCTTACTTCTGCTTGAGCTTGGCGAATGCAGCCGCCATCGCGCCGCCTGCTTCCGGTTCACGTGAACGCTGTTGCGGCGCACCGCGTGCGCCGCCTGAGCGACCCGCGCCGCGATCCTGCTGGGCGCCGCCGCCGCTGCGCGCCGAAGCCGCACCGACTTCGTCGTCCATGCGCATGGTCAGCGCAATACGCTGGCGCTTTACGTCGACTTCGAGCACCTTCACCTTGACGATCTGGCCGGCCTTGACGACTTCATGCGGGTCCTTGATGAACTTGGTCGACATGGCCGATACGTGAACCAGACCGTCCTGATGCACGCCGATGTCGATGAACGCGCCGAACGCCGCCACGTTCGTCACGACGCCTTCGAGCACCATGCCCGGCGTCAGGTCGCTGACCTTCTCGACGCCTTCGCGGAAGGTCGCCGTCTTGAACTCGGGACGCGGATCGCGGCCCGGCTTTTCGAGTTCGAGCAGAATGTCGCGCACGGTAGGCAGGCCGAAACGATCGTCGACGAATTCCGCGGGCGACAGGCCGCGCAACGCGTCGCGGTTGCCCAGCACTTCGCCGACGTGCTTGCTGATTTTCGCGAGCATGCGTTCGACGACCGGATACGCTTCCGGGTGAACCGACGAGCGGTCGAGCGGATTCTCGCCATTGTTGATGCGCAGGAACCCGGCTGCCTGCTCGAACGTCTTGTCGCCCAGACGCGGCACCTTGCGCAAATGTTCGCGCGACGGGAACGGTCCGTTCGCATCGCGATAATCGACGATGTTGCGCGCCAGCGTGGCATTCAGACCCGAGACGCGGGCGAGCAGGGCGACGGACGCCGTGTTCGCATCCACGCCGACGGCGTTTACGCAGTCTTCGACCACGGCATCCAGCGAACGGGCCAGTTCGCGCTGGTTCACGTCGTGCTGATACTGGCCGACGCCGATCGCCTTCGGTTCGATCTTCACGAGTTCCGCGAGCGGATCCTGCAAACGGCGCGCGATCGACACCGCGCCGCGCAGCGACACGTCCATGTCGGGGAATTCCTTTGCCGCGAGTTCGGAGGCGGAGTACACCGACGCGCCGGCTTCGGACACTACGATCTTCTGCAGCTTGAATTCCGGATGACGCGCGATCAGTTCGCTCGCAAGCTTGTCCGTTTCACGCGACGCCGTGCCGTTGCCGATGCTGATCAGTTCGGCCTGCGTCTGTGCGCAGATGCGCGCGAGTTTCGCGATCGATCCGTCCCAGTCGCGGCGCGGCTCGTGCGGATAGATCACGTCGGTGGCGAGCACCTTGCCGGTTCGGTCAACCACGGCGACCTTCACGCCGGTGCGCATGCCCGGGTCGAGGCCGATCACGGCCTTCGGTCCGGCGGGCGCGGCCAGCAGCAGGTCCTTCAGATTGCGCGCGAACACGCGGATCGCTTCGTGCTCGGCTTCGTCGCGCAGATTGGTCAGCAGTTCGTTTTCGATGTGCGGCTGCACCTTCACGCGCCAGCACCAGCGGCACACGTCGGAGAGCCACTTGTCGGCCGGACGGTTCTGATTGGCGATGCCGAAGTGGCGCGCGATCAGCGCTTCGCCCGGGTGCGGCACCTGCGCGTCGAGTTCCTCACCGAGGCCCAGCTTGACCATCAGCACGCCCGCATTGCGGCCGCGGAACAGCGCCAGCGCGCGATGCGACGGCACGGTGCGGATGGTTTCCGCGTAGTCGTAGTAGTCGCGGAATTTCTCTTCTTCGGCGTTTTCCTTGCCTTCCACCACTTTCGACGACACCACGCCCTGATTGAACAGGTAATCGCGCAGCTTGCCGAGCAACTCGGCCGTTTCGCCGAACTGTTCGGAGAGAATGTCGCGTGCGCCGTCGAGCGCGGCCTTGACGTCGGCAACGCCTTTTTCGGCGTCCACGTAGGCGGCGGCTTCGGTTTGCGGGTCCAGCAGCGGATTGGCGAGGAGCGCGTCGGCGAGCGGCTGCAGGCCGGCTTCACGAGCGATCTGCGCGCGTGTGCGGCGCTTAGGCTTGTACGGGAGATACAGGTCTTCCAGCACCTGCTTGCTGTCGGCGCCTTCGATCGCCGCGCGCAGCTCGTCGGTGAGCTTGCCCTGTTCGTCGATGCTGGCGATGATCGCGGCGCGCCGGTCTTCCAGCTCGCGCAGATACAGCAGGCGTTCCTCGAGGTTACGCAGTTGCGTGTCGTCGAGATTGTCGGTCACTTCCTTACGGTAGCGGGCGATGAACGGCACAGTCGCTCCTTCGTCGAGAAGTTGCACCGCGGCCGCGACCTGGCGCGGCTGGACGGACAGTTCGGCGGCGATGCGCTGTACGATCTTGAGTGCTACGGTTTCCGTCATAAGGTCTTGGTGTTCCTGCGGACTCAGTTCAGGGGCCGCGCGCTAACCGCACATGCGGGCACGTTAGGGCAAATGAGGCACGTGGGGCACGTCCGGGCTCGCCGGGCGTGCGCGCTGCGACCAGGTTGCTGGAGCGGGGCATTTTGCCATAAATGCAAAAGGGCTCAACCGCAGGGTGATAGAATTTCGGGCATGTTCCGCTGACCTTCTACGACGTTGCCGATCTCCTTGTCCCTCAACCGCCTGGGCTCTCGCTTGGTCTCTCGCTTGACACCGCGCTTGGCATCGCGCTTGACTCCATTGCCGCCGTTTTTATCGTCGCGTTTCTTATCGCGCTCGCTGATGCGTTCCATGCCGCGTTTTTCGGCGCGTTCGTTGCGCTCACCGCTCGGCTCGCTCGTGGCGGCTTCGCGCCCGGTGTTCAGGTCCGCGGTCCTTTCTAATGGCGTATTGCTCGCGTCGTGTGCGTCGTGCGTTCTCGCCGCCGCGCTGGCCGCGCCTATTCCGGCCGTGGCGCAGTCCGTGCTGCCGGCAAGCAGCAGCGCTGCGCGGCCCGCGGGCGCGCTCGCCCCGGCCGCTGCGTCGGGCGCGGGGGCCATGAGCGCCACGAATGCGCAGGGCGGGACGAACGCCGGCGGTACGGACAGCGCCGGCAATGCGGCCTCGCCGAACAGCGGCTTCGACGCCCGGCAGAAAGTCCTGGATCAGCGCACGGAGGAGAACAACTATCGCTATGGCGTCGCGGAACACGACTGCTACAGCAAGTTCTTCGTCAACTACTGCCTGAACAAGGCACGCGACAGCATGCGCTCGGTGCAGGCCGACATCCGCAAGGAACAACTCGCGCTCGACGGTGAGCAGCGCACGCAGCGCGCCCGCGACCGCGACGAGCAGGCCGCGCTCAAGCGTGCCCAGGAAGAAGCGGGCGCACCGCAACGCGCCGCCGAAGACGCGCGCAACGCGCAGGCATATCAGGACAAGCAGCGCCAGCATCAGCTCGATCAGGCGCAGCGCGCCGCCGAGGCGCCGCAGCGCAGCGCGAATGAGCAGGCCTATCAGCAGAAGCAGCGTCAGCATGCGCTGGATCAGGCGCAGCGCGGCGTCAGCCCGTCGCAGGCCGCCGCCAACCAGCAGGCGTACGATCAGAAGCAGGCCGACTTCCAACGCAAGCTCGACGAGGCGCGTGCGCAAGGTGCGCAGAAGGCGCAGGAGCGCGTGCAGAAGCAGCAGAGCTTCGAGAAGAAGCAGGCCGACGCGGCGCAGCACAAGGCCGATGTGGAAGCGCGTCAGAAGCAGGCGGCGGAGAAAGCCGAGCAGAAACGTCAGGACGCGTTGAAACAGCAGCAGCTCGAAGAGCAGCAAAAGCAGCAGCAACAACAACCGCAGTAAGCGTGCTGGAGTGGGCCCTGAGCGTGTGTGGCAGGGCCGTAGTCGCCGTAATGCGTTTTAAGCCGGACAGCAACCTCAGGTATCGGGCTGCACACGCCGCCCGCTCCGTAGACGAGAGGAGGCGAGTATGCGCGATCAACATCACGTCATCAACGCGGACACACTTCGCGACCGCATTCTGCAATTGGAATCGGAGCATAGTGGGCTCGATCGCCTGATCGACCGAATGTCGGATGAGCCCGGCATCGACGACTTCGAGTTGCAGCGCCTGAAAAAGCGCAAACTCAAGGTCAAGGACACCATCATCTTGCTGCAGTTGCAGCTCGAACCGGACGCACGCGCCTGAGTTCGCGGCCTGGCAGGCGCCGGGCGCGCGCCGCGCGAGCCGGACTTTGCAGGAAACGCTTGCCTTGAATTCACCGCTTGAAACTTCATCCCGTGCCACGCCGGGCGACGACGCAGCCGGAGCCAATGCGCCTGCGTCGCGTCCTGTCGCGTCCGCACTGAGCGCGTCGCTGAATCCGCGCCGCGTCGTTGAACTGGACGAGATCTTCGCCGACAACGGCTTGCTGGCCCGTCAGATCGACGGCTACCGCTCGCGGGCGTCGCAGATCGAAATGTCGCGCGCCGTGGCCGCGGCCATGGAAGCGTCGGGCCGCGCAATGCCCGAGCCCGCGATGTTCGAGGCGCAGAAGCGTCCGGCACGGCGTCTGCAGGCACCGGGCGCGGATGCCACCGCCGAGGCTGCGGAAAGCGCCGAGTCGGGCGGGCTCGACGGCAGCGAAAACACGCTGATCGTCGAAGCGGGTACGGGCACGGGCAAGACCTATGCGTATCTCGTGCCGGCCATGCTGTGGGGCGGCAAGGTGATCGTCTCCACCGGCACGAAGCATCTGCAGGACCAGCTCTTTCAGCGCGATATTCCGACCGTGCGCGATGCGCTCGCGGTGCCGGTATCGGTCGCCATGCTCAAGGGCCGCGCGAATTACCTGTGCCACTACTATCTGCAGCGCACCGCGGATAACGGCCGTCTGCCGTCGCGCCAGGAAACCTCGTATCTGCAGGATATCGTGCGTTTCGCGAAGATCACGCGCACCGGCGACAAGGCTGAACTCGCCAGCGTGCCCGAAACGGCGGCGGTGTGGTCGATGGTCACGTCGACGCGCGAAAACTGTCTCGGCCAGGAGTGTCCGCATTACAAGGACTGCTTCGTAATGCAGGCACGCCGCGAGGCGCAGCAGGCGGATATCGTGGTGGTCAACCACCATCTCTTTTTCGCCGACATCATGTTGCGCGATACGGGCATGGCGGAACTGCTGCCCACCGCCAACACCATCATCTTCGACGAAGCGCACCAGTTGCCCGAAACGGCGACGCTCTTTTTCGGCGAGACGCTTTCGACCACGCAGTTTCTCGAGCTTGCTCGCGATTCGGTGGCCGAAGGTTTGGGCCATGCGCGTGAAACGGTCGACTGGGTCACGCTGGGCTCGACGCTCGAACGCGCAGCGCGCGACGTCCGGCTCGCGTTCAAGGAAGACTCGGTGCGCCTGTCGATCGGCCAGTTGCCGGACGACCACCCGCTGTTTCCCGCGCTCGAAACGCTCGAAACCGAACTCGACGCGCTCGCGTCCGCGCTGGCGGGTCAGGCCGAGCGCGCTGAATCGATCGGCGCGTGTCTGCGCCGTGCGCGCGAACTGCAGGGTGTGCTCGCCGGCTGGACCACGCCGCCCACGCAGACCGAGCGCGAGGCCGCCGACGCTACGTCAGCCGACGGCAAAGCCGAGCGCGCCGACCCGAATGAAAAGGTGCGCTGGATCGAAGTCTTCTCGCATACCGTGCAGTTGCACGAAACGCCATTGTCGGTTGCGCCGATCTTTGCGAAGCAGCGCGCCGGCGTGCCGCGTGCGTGGATCTTCACGTCGGCCACGTTGTCGGTGCGCGGCGATTTCACGCACTACGCCGCGCAAATGGGCCTGAACGCGAAACGTTCCATGACGTTGCCCAGTCCCTTCGATTATCCGACTCAAGGGCTGCTGTACGTGCCGCGCAATTTGCCGCAGCCGTCCTCGCCGATGTTCACCGACGCCGTGTTCGACGCCGCGTTGCCGGCGATCGAGGCATCGGGCGGCGGCGTCTTCATGTTGTGCACGACGCTGCGCGCCGTGGACCGCATCTCAGCCAAGCTGCGCGACACGATCGAAGCGCGCGGCTGGGACTATCCGCTGCTCGTGCAGGGCGATGCAAGCCGCACCGAATTACTGGATCGTTTCCGGTCTTACGGCAACGCGATTCTGGTGGGCAGTCAGAGCTTCTGGGAAGGGGTGGACGTGCGCGGCGACGCATTGTCGCTGGTAGTGATCGACAAGCTGCCGTTTGCGCCGCCCGACGATCCTGTTCTGTCGGCTCGTCTGGATGCGCTGACCAAGAAAGGCTTGAGCCCGTTCGCCGTGCATCAGTTGCCGCAGGCCGTGATTACGCTGAAGCAGGGCGCAGGGCGCCTGATTCGCGCTGAGACCGATCGAGGCGTGCTGATGATCTGCGACACGCGTCTCGTCGATAAACCGTATGGACGCCGTATCTGGCAGAGCCTGCCGCCATTTAAACGCACACGTGAGATCGAAGTCGTGCGCGAGTTTTTTGAAGAGAATCAAACAGCGGGTTAATAGGCCAATCGGAATCAATGAACGCCGTTGTAAAAAGCGGCGCTTAAATGACAAAACGCCACGGATGTGAATCCGTGGCGTTTTGCTTTACTGCCCGGGAAATCGCGAAGATTTCCCGATGCAGTTTTCGCCCAGAGGCGAACCCTATGCAGCAGCTTACTGGCTTGCGCCCGAAGCCGGAGCAGCAGCCGAAGCAGCAGCGTCCGAAGCAGCAGCGCTTGCGTCCGAAGCAGCGGTCGTAGCCGAAGCAGCAGCGTCGCTCGCAGCAGCAGCAGCACCCGAAGCAGCAGCAGCCGAATCCGAAGCTGCAGCAGCCGGTGCCGAAGCAGCAGCTGCGTCGCTAGCCGGGGCAGCGGCTTGGTCGTTGCTCTTGTTGCATGCAGCCAGTGCCACAGCTGCCAACAGGGATGCTACGAGGAGGGATTTCTTCATGATCACGTCCTTTTATGGTTTAAAGGTAAGCAACAGCGCAAAATAAAACCGGTAATGTGCTCCAACACCGACCTGGGCCGCTGGTGGAGACGCTCTTTTGACGAGCTGGAATCTTCCCTACGGCTTGGGCGGAAATTATATGCACTTTCGTACTGACAATCCATAAATCCGGGGTCAATACGTTGTCTTTCTCATACAAAATTTCACTGTACGGTATAGCAGGTAGGCGGAGTTACGCAAGCTCGCCCACTTGTATCCAGCCCGCACAATACCACTCGTGTAGCCGTGCTGTCACCGACGAATCGTGTGAGAGTGTTACAAAGCGTTTCGCACTCATACAGCGGTGATCTGCGAGGTCAAACAACCACTTTTTTGCGCCATCGAATGACGTTTCCTCTCCATTTATGAAGAAAAAACGGTGGTTGTACAACAAATTGGTCTTGCGGTCCAGCCGAATACCTGACTTCAAAGCCTGACTGATGAAACGTGCTTCATTAAGCGGCCTTTGCGGCGGATCAAAGACGACACTCGGCTTGGGTTCGCTGAGATACGTGCCAAGGAACGACGCAATATCCTGCTCTTTCCATTTAATGCCAGCAAGGATTGCGCCAACCCTTTCAACGAGCGCCGCCGGCAGTTCAGCCGGACGGTCCACAGCGGGCTGCTGCGGATCACGGTAAAGCGCTCCCGCATTGCCCGACGACTCGCCGCGCTCGGCCAGATGATAGAGGAACTGCGCGGTCAATTCGTTTGCGGACGGGGCGCGAAAACCGATCGAGCAGGTCATGCATTCGCCTTCGGCAACTCCGTCGTGCGCGATGTGCGGCGGCAGGTACAGCATGTCGCCCGGTTCGAGCAACCATTCCTCTTCGGCCTGGAAATTCTGTAAAACTTTCAAAGGCAAGCCGGCTTGCAGTGTCAGATCTTTCTGCGCGCTAATGCGCCAACGCCGCTTGCCTTTTACTTGCAAAAGAAACACATCGTAGGAATCGAAGTGGGGGCCTACGCCGCCGCCGTCACTTGCATACGAGATCATCAGGTCGTCCAGACGTGCGTCCGGCACGAAGCGGAAGCGGTCGAGCAGGGCGCGCGCGCGATCGTCGTAGAGATCCACACCTTGCACGAGAAGCGTCCATGCGCGCTGCTTCAGCGAAGGCAGTTCGTCAGGCGCGAACGGACCGTGCTCCAGCTGCCATTTATTGCGGAAATGCGTGATCAGACGTGCTTCGACTTCGTCCTGATCGGCCAACTCGAAAAATTCTTCTCGCGAGAGCGGCGCCTCGACATTCGGGATCGCCTGGCGAATCAGCAGCGGCTTCTTCTGCCAGTAGCGGCGCATGAATTGCGACGGCGTCAGATTGCCGAGCAGCGGTGTAGGCGTGTCCGGCGCGGGCGGCAGAACCGGAAGAGCGGACAGAGCCGGCTTTGAAGCCGGCGACGAATTCCGTGCCGATGCAGCGTCGGCCGGGTGGTCAGTGGGCCGCTTGGGCATCGTATAATGTGAGTTGTATTCTGGAGAATCGAATGAAAATCGCAAAGAACACCGTCGTGTCGGTCGCTTACAAGCTGTCGGATGCGCAGGGCAATCTGATCGAGGAAAGCGACGAGCCGATGGTCTATCTGCACGGCGGCTATGATGGCACGTTCCCCAAGATCGAGGAAGAGCTCGACGGCCATGAGGCCGGCTTCGAGACCCAGATCCAGCTCGAGCCGCAAGACGCGTTCGGCGAGTACGACCCCGATCTCGTGAAGATCGAGCCGCGCGATCGCTTCCCGGAACCGCTCGAAGTCGGCATGCAATTCGAAGGCACACCCGAAGAAGGCGACGAGGACCTCGACTCGCTCGTCTACGTGGTGACCGACGTCGCGGAAGACAAAGTCGTGCTCGACGGCAACCATCCGCTCGCCGGCATGGCGCTGCGTTTTGCGTTGACCGTGAAAGACGTGCGCCCGGCTACCGAAGACGAAATCCAGCACGAACACGCGCACGGTGCCGACGGCCTCGAAGTCCTCGACGATGACGAGGACGACGAAGAGGACAAGTCAGGGCCCACGCTGCACTGAACTGGCGGGCACGCCGGGCATGCTTGAAGAAGCGCCCGGCGTGCGCGGCTGCGTAGCGGAGGCGGGCGGGGTCGAGGTGGCCGGCCCGTATCCACCGCCGCCCTGATCGGCCGGTATGCGCGGCTGCTGATCCAGTTGCGAGTCCCCGGGCGATTGCAACAGTGGCGGCAATTCCGATGCGGGTCCGAGCGCGGGTACAGCCGGCATGGATGTCGCCGGTTCGTCGCGTGGCATAACAGGCTGCGCCGTGGGCATCGGCATCTGCTTCGGCACGTCGCGCACACTCACGCGGAACGGCGGTTTTCTGCCGAGATCCGCTTCCACCTGAATCCACTGATTGAGCCGATCATGCGGCGCGAGCGCGACACGCGTGAGATTCGTCACGAGCATTCCCTTGTCATTGCGTAGCGGCTGATCGATGACGAAGCCGGCGCTCGCACGTTCGTCGTCGCAATGAATCACCAGCACTGGCCCGCGGAAAATCTGCGCGAGTTTGACGAGGCTGCGTTTGAATTCCAGGAAGCCGTCGCGGCCGGTATTGCGCGCAAAACGCAGCCATGCGAAACGGTCGGGCCGTTCGTAACGTTCAGGGTCCGGGTCGCCTTGAATGAACACGACAATTGCGCGCGCGTCGCGACGTTTCGCATATTCGCCGGCGTGTTCCAGCCAGAACGCATTGGCGATCACGCGATCTTCGAATTCACCGTTGCGCCCGCCGGCAGTCAGATAGTGATTGTTCGGACTCGGCGCGTTCAGGCCGACGAACACGGTATCGCCCACTTGCCAGCGCACGTTCTCACGATACGGGCGAAAGCGCGAGACTTCGCTTTCACGCGTCAACGCGATCGGGTTCTGGCCCATCGACGTGGCGTCGCTGAAGAGTGTCTGACGCAACTGATCGAGCCGTTCGACCGGGTCGAAGCCGCCGGCCTCGGCCGTGCCGCAATCGGCCCAGTCATGCTGGCCGGGAATGAAGAAGAGGGCGGGTCGCGACGCTTCGAGCAGCGCGTGGCGACGTTCGTAGAGCGCATCGCGGCAGGCCTCTTTGGCGCCCTTCAGATTGCCGTCGTACACGATGAACGACATGTCGCGCTCGCGGCTGATCGCGTCGATCAGCCGCTGCGTCGGCGCTTCGTCGGCGGCGCTTTGCATCGTGTTGGCGATGACCGCGAACGTGTAGCGCGGCGTGTCGGCGTAGGCCGCCGGCGCGTAGGCTGATAACCCCGCCGCTAATCCCACTGACATCACCGCAGACAGCCCCGCGAAGAGTCCCGCGTTCAGCACGCCGCTGCCCGAGAGCGTGAGGGCGAGAGTCAGCGCCGCGCGAAGTTTGCGCGGACGCTGCGGGCGCCTGTGTGCGTCAATGATCCGCATCCGGCGCGGCGGCCAGTTCATGCAATTCGTACAGCAGATCGAGTGCTTCGCGCGGCCGCAGATCGTTCGGATCGATGCCGCGCAAACGCTCCACAAGCGCCTGCATGGCAGGCGATACAGCCTGCGCCGCGTCCGACTCGCGCTCGTCATCCGCGTCTTCGAGCAGCATCGGCATGGGGGCGGCGAACAGATCGAGTTGCGGTGCGGGTTGCGCGGCCGATTGCTGTTCGAGATGCGCAAGATGCTTGCGCGCCGCGCGAATCACCGCGTTCGGCACGCCGGCGAGTTGCGCGACCTGCAGACCGTAGCTCTGATTCGCCGGACCTTCGCTGACCGCGTGCAGGAACACGATGCCGTGCCCATGCTCGACCGCCGACAGGTGTACGTTGGCCGCCTGCGGAAACTCGGCCGGCAGCTGCGTCAGTTCGAAGTAGTGGGTGGCAAAGAGCGTATGGCAGCCGTTGTGCGCAAGCAGATGCCGCGCGATGGCCCACGCCAGCGCGAGCCCGTCGAACGTTGAAGTGCCGCGGCCGATCTCGTCCATCAGCACGAGACTTTGCGGCGTGGCGTCGTTCAGGATCGCGGCGGCTTCGGTCATCTCGACCATGAAGGTGGAACGGCCGCCGGCCAGGTCGTCCGCAGCGCCGATACGCGTGAAGATACGGTCGATCGGGCCGAAGGCGGCGCGCCGCGCCGGCACATAGCTGCCCACGTAAGCGAGCAGCGCGATCAACGCGGTCTGCCGCATGAAGGTGGATTTACCGCCCATGTTCGGGCCGGTGATCAGCAGCAGTTTGCGCTCGGGCGTGAGCGTGCAGTCGTTGGCAATGAACTGTTCGACCTGCGCCTCGACAACCGGATGCCGTCCCTGCTCGATTTCAATGCCCGCGTCCGGCGAGAACGTGGGCGCGACCCAATCGAGCGCGCGGGCGCGCTCGCCGAAGGCCGCCAGAAGATCGAGTTCGGCGAGCGCCGAAGCGACGCGCTGGCAGTCGGGGATAAAAGGCAGCAGCGCCTGCAGCAACGCTTCATAGAGCGAGCGTTCGCGGGCGAGCGCGCGTTCCTGTGCGGACAGCGCTTTGTCCTCGAACGTTTTCAGCTCCGGCGTGATGTAGCGCTCTGCGTTCTTCAGCGTCTGGCGGCGGCGATAGTCGTCCGGCACTTTGTCGGTCTGGCCGCGCGTGACTTCGATATAAAAGCCGTGCACCTTGTTGTACTCGACGCGCAGATTGCCGATGCCCGTGCGTGCGCGCTCGCGAGTTTCGAGGTCGATCAGGAACTGCCCGCAGTTCTCCGAAATATCTCGCAACTCGTCCAGTTCCGCATCGTAGCCGCGCGCGATCACGCCGCCGTCGCGCACCATGGCCGAGGGCTCCTCGGCGACTGCGCGCTTGAGCAGTTCGACGCAGGCTTGCGGCGGCTCCAGCGAGGCGTCGATGCGCGCCAGCGAATCGGCATTCGCCGAAACGGCGGCGAGCTGCGTGCGCAATTCGGGCAACGCGATAAACGTATCGCGCAGACTCGACAGATCGCGAGGCCGCGCCGAGAGCAGCGCGAGACGCCCGGTGATCCGCTCGATATCCGAGATTTGCCGCAACGCGCCGCGCAACGCGTCGACGCCGGCGCCCGGCGGCGCGTCGAGCAATGCGCCGATTGCCTGCTGACGTGCCTGCGCCACCGCCGATTCGCGCGGCGGATGATGCAGCCAATGACGCAGCAGACGGCTGCCCATGGTCGTGCAGCAGGTATCGAGAAGCGAACACAGCGTGGGCGACTCGGTGCCGCGCAGCGTTTCAGTCAGTTCGAGGTTGCGGCGCGTGGCGGGGTCGAGGCCGATATATTCGGATTCGTACTCCACCTTCAGGCTGCGCACGTGACGCAATTGCTGGCCTTGCGTGGCGGCGGCATACAGAAGCAACGCACCGGCCGCGCCGCATGCGCAGGTCAGCGAATGCGCGCCGAAGCCGTCGAGGCCGGCCACTTCCAGTTGGTCGCACAAGCGCTGCGTGCCCGAGGTGATGTCGAAGTGCCAGACCGGCACGCGGGTGAGGGCGCCCGCGCTGACCGGCGGTGTCCAGCTCGCCGAGTCGCTGGGCGTGTCGGCCACCAGAATTTCCGCCGGACGAATGCGCTCCAGCGCGGCCGCTACCTGGTCGGGCGCGACTTCGGCGAGGCGCAACGCGCCGCTTGCCAGATTCAGCCATGCCAGGCCGACACTGGTCGCGACGCCACGCCGATTGTGCGCGACGCACATGGCCAGCAAGTAGACATCGTTCTTATCCGAGAGGAGCGCGGCGTCCGTGAGTGTGCCCGGCGTGACCACGCGTACCACTTTGCGCTCGACCGGGCCCTTCGACGTAGCCGGGTCGCCGATCTGTTCGCAAATCGCGACGGATTCGCCGAGCTTCACGAGCTTGGCCAGATATTGTTCGACCGCGTGGTGCGGCACGCCGGCCATCTTGATCGGATTGCCCGCCGAGGCGCCACGCTGCGTGAGTGTCAGATCGAGCAGACGCGCGGCTTTTTCCGCATCTTCGAAAAAGAGCTCGTAGAAGTCGCCCATCCGGTAGAACACCAGCGTGCCGGGATGATCCGCCTTGATGCGGAGATACTGCTGCATCATCGGCGTATGTTGTGCGACGTCGTTGGCCGCTGCGGTTTGAATGCCCATCCTCGGTGTCTTCTTGCGTTAGCTGTTCAGGGCGTGAGTTTAACCTGTCGTCAGGGCGAACGGACCCTGGCCGGATGGTCAATCCGCACGGCGAACCCCAAGCCGGTGCGACGAACCGCCAGCGGCCCGCGCAGCGCCGGCTTAGTCTCGGTCAAGGCCTCACTCTTCCACCATCGCCCGCATGTCCACCGTGCGCTCATTCACCGCGCTGCGCCGTTTCGCGAGCCACATCATGAAGGTGATGAACGTGCCGAATACGACGATGATCCATTGCGCCGGCATCTTCGCCGTGAGCAGCAGCGCGTACGCGCCGAGCATGAGCAGCACGGCGAGGTTCTGGTTGAAATTCTGCACCGCGATCGAATGCCCCGCGGAGAGTAGCGTCGCGCCGCGATGCTGAAGAATCGCGTTCATCGGCACGATAAAGAAGCCCGACAGCGCGCCGAGCAGGATCATCAGCGGATAGGCGAGCAGAATGTAAAACGGCAGCACGTATGAGCCGATGCGAATGCCCGAGCCCGGCGGAAACAGATCCTTGTTGTAGAACGCCATGGCGATCGCCACCGCACCGGTCAGGATGCCGACCGGCAACACCCGCAGCGACTTGCGCAACGGAATCAGCGCGGCAGCGCCCGCCGCGCCCACCGCGATGCCAAGCCCCGTGACGCCCTGCATGACCGCCGCTTTCGAGAGCGACAAGCCGAGGTTCACGTTGGCCCATTTGAGCACCAGCAACTGCAACGTCACCGCGCCGCCCCACATCAACGTCGTCACCCACAGCGCGATCTGCGCGAGTTTGTCGGCCCACAGTACGTTAAAGCAATGATAGAAATCGCCGACCAGCTTCTTCGGTTCTTTCAGGCGGTTTTCATAACGCGCGCCGGTGTCGGGAATGAAGATATTGATCGCGGCGGCAATCGCGTAAGTCACCATCGTCGCAAACATGGCGAGGTCGGCGGAGGAGCGGATCAGTGGCAGATGCGCATGGGCGACGAATTTGTCCGCGAAGGTGCTGATCAGCGCGCCGCCCACCATCGTGCCGACAATGGTCGACAGCACGGTGGCCGATTCGAGCCACGCGTTCGCCTTGACGAGTTTTTCCGCGGGCAGCAGCTCAGTGAGGATGCCGTACTTGGCCGGCGAATATGCGGCCGCGCCGAAGCCGACCACGCCGTAGGCGATCATCGGATGAACGCCCGCGATCATCATCAGGCAACCGCTTGCTTTCAACGCGTTGGAGACGAACATGACGTGCCGCTTTTGCATCGAGTCGGCGAAAGCGCCGACGAACGGCGCGAGCAGCACGTAGGAAACCGTGAAGAAAATCTGCAACAGCGGCGTGACCCAGGCGGCCGAGCGAATCACTGAGAGCAACGCGATGGCCGCGATCAACAGTGCATTGTCCGCAAGCGACGAAACAAACTGCGCCGCGATGATTGTGTAGAAGCCTTTTTTCATGAAGCGGATCGGAAGCTGCGCGAGAAGTCAGGCGCAAAGCGGGGCGCAGCGAATAACGCGCGAAATGCAGCCGGTCATCGAGCACGCCGGCGCGGCTTCCCGCTTTGTAGCACGAACGCCCGCGGCATGCAGGCGCGCCAACGAAAAAGCGGCCGAAGCCGCTTTTTCGCATTCCGCATGCCGGTCAGGAGCCGGCGCTACACCGCAGGGCTTAGGCCGATTGCTGGCGCGTACGGCTGTAGCGCGACAGGATCGGGATCATCTGTGCGTAGACCTTCGGGTTGCCCGCGACGATTTCGCCGATGTGCAGGAAATCCGAATCGCCCGTGTAATTGCCGACGAGGCCGCCGGCTTCCGTGATCAGCAGGCTGCCCGCGGCGACGTCCCACGGATTCAGGCCTTGCTCGAAGAAGCCGTCCATGCGGCCGGCGGCGACGTTGGCCAGATCCAGCGCGGCCGCGCCCGGACGGCGCAGGCCGGCGCAGGCCTGGGTCATTTCAGCGAACTGGCGGCCGTAGGCTTCGAGGCCGTCCGTTTCGCGGAAAGGGAAGCCGGTGCCGATCAGGCCGTCGGCCAGACGGTCGCGCTTGGCCACGCGGATGCGACGATCGTTGAGGAACGCGCCGCGGCCGCGCGAGGCGGTGAACAGGTCGTTGCGGGTCGGGTCGTAGACCACGGCTTGCGTCACGATGCCCTTGTGCGCGAGCGCGATCGACACACAGTAGTAAGGAAAGCCGTGGATGAAATTGGTGGTGCCATCGAGCGGATCGATGATCCACTGATATTCGGACTCGTTATCCGACTCGCCTGATTCTTCGGCGAGGATCGCGTGATCGGGGTAGGCGGTCTTCAGCGTGTCGATAATCGCCGCTTCAGATGCTTTGTCGACCTCCGTGACGAAATCGTTGTGCTGTTTCTTGCTGACCTGGACGAGATCGAGGTCGAGCGATGCGCGGGTGATGATCTGTGAAGCGCGGCGCGCGGCCTTCACAGCGATATTGAGCATGGGATGCATGAGACTGGATCCTTGTGCCGGGGCAGCACGGCTGCTGGCCGGTAAATGAGCGCTAACCTGCGCTAATTGGGCGCCCTCTGCGAGGCGCGGAAACAGCACGGAACGCCCGCCCGGTACAGGACCGGTGCGCATTCCGCCGACGGAGACGAATTGGATAAGAACGAGGCGCTCATGCAAAGCTGGACGGCAAAGCTGGGCGCGAATATTGGTATTTTACCTGAGTCCGGGCGCCGCGGCAGAGTCCGCGGGCTGTGCAGGGCATTTGCGCGTGTTTATGCGGCCTGGTCCGGTATTCGCACGCGCGTTTGTGCGTGCGGTTGCGGGTGCGCGTACATGCACATGTGCGTGAGCATTCGCGCGCAATTCTGACCGGTTGCGGCGTTGGCGCTACCATACGCGTCTTTAGTTGCCGAATTTCATCGTGGACCACACCCACCATTCCTCCGATCCCGCCGTCGCCGAGTTGCGCGGCGGCTTCACCTCGACCCGCTTCATTCTTGTCGAGCCGAGCCATCCGGGCAACGTCGGCGCTGCGGCGCGGGCGCTGAAAACCATGGGTTTCTCGCGGCTCGTGCTGGTGTCGCCACGCGTGCCGCACGTGCAAACCGATCCGGAGGCCATTGCCATGGCGAGCGGCGCCGACGACGTACTAGCCTCCGCGCACGTCGTGCCGACGCTCGCCGATGCGCTGAGCGGCGTGCATTGGTCGATCGCGCTGACCGCGCGGCTGCGCGAATACGGACCGCCGCAGTGGACCCCGCGTGCCGCGGCGGGCGTGGCGCGCGAGCAGGCGGCGCACGGTGAAATCGCGCTGGTGTTCGGCAACGAGCGAACGGGTTTGTCGAATGAGGATGTCGAGCGGTGCAGCGCACTTGCGCATATTCCGGCCAATCCGGCCTACAGTTCGCTCAATCTCGCGCAGGCCGTGCAGGTGCTGGCGTATGAGTTGCGCACCATGTATCTCTCGACCGACAGTGCAACGACCACGGCGCACGCCGCGCCTCCAGCGGCAGCGGGGCAGGGCGAGCCGGCCGGCGCACGCGCCGCGAGCGATGAAATCGAAAGCATGTTCTCGCATCTGGAAAGCGCGCTGGTCGCGCTCGACTTTCTCGATCCGGCCAACCCGAAGAAGCTGATGTCGCGTTTGCGCCGCCTGTTCGCGCGTTCCGGTCTCGAGCGTGAGGAAGTGAATATCGTACGCGGCATCGCCAAACACATTCTGCTGAAGACCGGTCCGAAGGGCGGCGACGCGTCCTGAGCGTTTCCGCCGCCCACGCTGCCCGCGACGACCCCGCGGGCAGCGTGGGCTTCCGGCGCATTTCGCGCAATCGCCCTACAATCCCCGAAACGTTCTAAGCAAAGCTGCCGTCGTGCTAAGCGGCAAGCCACGCCGTCATGCGTGCCAGGTCATGCGTGCGCCCTTTCTCCCACAACACAGTCCCTGCCATGTTCACGAGACTTCGCGAAGACATCGCCACGATCCGCGAGCGCGACCCCGCTGCCCGCAGCGCCTGGGAAGTGCTCACGTGTTATCCGGGTCTGCACGCGCTCGTGCTGCACCGGCTCGCGCATGCATGCTGGCGCGCGAGGCGCCGCTGGCTTGCGCGGTTTGTCTCGCAGATGGCGCGCTTCATGACCGGCATCGAAATCCATCCGGGCGCGACGCTCGGGCGGCGCGTGTTCATCGATCACGGCATGGGTGTGGTGATCGGCGAGACCGCGCAGATTGGCGACGACTGCACGATCTACCAGGGCGTGACGCTCGGTGGCACGTCGCTCACGCGCGGGGCGAAACGGCATCCCACGCTCGAGCGCGGCGTGATCGTGGGCGCGGGGGCGAAGGTGCTCGGCGGTTTCACGATCGGCGCGGACGCGAAGATCGGCTCGAATGCCGTGGTGACCAAGCCCGTGCCGGCGCGTGGCACGGCGGTGGGCAATCCGGCGCGGATCATCGTGCCGGCGGCGGCTGTGGCATCGGAAGAGGCTTCCGTTGCGGCGAATTCCGGTGCCGGCGGCGCCGCGCGCGATGCAAAACGCTCTGCGGCATCTACGGCATCTGCGGTAACCAGCGGCTTTTGCGCGTACGGCATCACGCCGAATGCGGACGATCCCGTCTCGCTGGCAATTCATGGCCTGATCGATCACGCCGCCACGCAGGCAAAACGCATCGACGAAATCGTCGACGCGCTGGAGCGGCTGGGTACGAGTCTCGAAGCTCTGCAAGGCGCGGATGCGGCGTTGCTCGATCTGCGGCGTTTGTCGGCGGCGATCGCAGGCAAGGTGGATGGGGCGGTGGCAGAGCGTTGAGGTATTTTGCGGAAGCCGAAGCCGAAGCCGAAGCAGATCGCGCGCAGTCAGCGTCGGCGCTGACACTTTTGCGCGGCACGAGGAAAGGCTAGCCCACCAACGCCGCACACGGCGCGAAGACCTTGACGAGGCCCGGCGGCAGCGCCGTCATCCAACGCTAACGCCGCATTCAACCCAACGGCAGCGCCCGTATTCCCTCGGCATCAATACGCAGATATCCGCCACGGCGCTCGCCGTGGTCGAGATCCCAATCCGGCAGAACCCAGCGCGTGCCGGCCGGCTCGCGATGCCGCGCCGGCCTGTGCGTGTGCCCATGAATGATGGTCGCTGTCTTCGACGACTTGAACAACGCGGCCACGGCCGCCGCCGTCACGTCATACTTCGGCGAAACCGGTCGCGAGCGGCCTTCGTCGCTTTTCGCGCGCATGTTCTCGGCCAGCTTCTGGCGCCAGCGCAACGGCCACGCGAGAAACAGCATCTGCGCGAAACGGCTGCGCGCAAAACTTCGAAACGTCTGATAGCCGCGGTCCGCCGTGCACAAGCCATCGCCGTGAGCGAGCGCGATACGCGTGCCGAAGGCCGTGATCACGAACGGATCGGGTAGCCAGATCGCGCCTGCCGCTTTCATGAAGCGCTTGCCCAGCAGAAAATCGCGGTTGCCATGCATGATGTAAAGCGCAATGCCGCGCTCGGACAAGGTATGCAGCAGCGCGGCCATGCGTGCGACGAACGGCTCCACGAGCATGTCGTCGCCGATCCAGTACTCGAACAGATCGCCGAGAATGAAAACCGAATCGGCCTGCTCGGCCGTGACGCGGATGAAATGCTCGAACGCGGCGACCGTATGCGGGATCGCCTCGCTCAAGTGAATATCGGAGAGGAAAAAAAACGGGCGTGCGGCGTGCGGGCGTTTGCCCTCGCCAGGCACGCCCGCGGCGACGCTTCGCAGCGGCGTTTCTTGCAGCATTGAAGGTGCCTGATATCAGTTCGAACGGGTCGACCTTTAGCTCGCGCTTAGTCGACGATCACGGCCTTTTCGATCACCACGTCGTCCGCCGGCACGTCCTGATGGAAGCCCTTCGAACCCGTCTTGACCTTCTTGATCTTCTCGACGATGTCCATGCCTTCGACCACCTTGCCGAACACGGCGTAGCCCCAGCCCTGCGGCGTCGGCGACGAGTGGTTCAGGAAGTCGTTGTCGTTTACGTTGATGAAGAATTGCGCCGTGGCCGAATGCGGGTCGTTCGTACGCGCCATGGCGATCGAGCCGTTCACATTCTTCAGGCCGTTGTTCGCTTCGTTGGTGATCGGCTCGGCCGTCGGCTTCTGCTTCATGCCGGGTTCGAAGCCGCCGCCCTGGATCATGAACCCGTCGATTACGCGGTGAAACACCGTGTTGTCGTAATGGCCGGCTTTCACGTAGTTGAGGAAGTTTTCAACCGACTTCGGCGCCTTTTCAGCGTCCAGTTCGAGTTTGATGACGCCGTGGTTCGTATGCAGTTCAACCATGATGGAATCCTTTGATGAACGGGGTGGGTAAAAGGCGCGGCGAGTCGTCGTGAATTGACGCCGGGCCGCGCCGGGGCGTGGATTGAGCGCTGACGCTTTTTTTCGGGCGCGCTATGTGTCGCGCGCCTCGTTTGCTGCAGTTACTTGCCGACCACCGTTGCCGACTCGATCACGATCGGCTTTTGCGGCACGTCGCCCATCGGGCCGCGCGAGGTGGTGGGGGTGCTTTCGATTTTCTTCACGACGTCCATGCCGCTCGTGACCTTGCCGAATACCGCATAGCCGTTGCCGTCCGGATTCGGATAGTCGAGGCCGGCATTGTCCACCGTGTTGATGAAGAACTGCGCGGTGGCCGAGTTCGGATCGCTGGTGCGCGCCATGGCGAGCGTGCCGGTCGTGTTCTTCAGACCGTTACGGCTTTCGAGCGGAATCGGCGCGCGCGTCGGTTTCTCCGCGAAGCTCTGCGTGTAACCGCCGCCCTGAATCATGAAGCCGCGAATCACGCGATGGAAAATCGTGCCGCTGTACTGGCCGGCCTTCACGTAGTCGAGGAAGTTGGCGACCGTCTTGGGCGCTTTCTCAGGATACAGCTCGACGCGGATGTCGCCTTCCGATGTCTTGAAGAGGACGGACGGATGCGCGGCTTGCGAACCGGACTGGGCAAAGGCGGGGGCGTTTGCGATCAGGGCGGCGCTGCCGAGCGCCAACATCAACCATTTCATGAAGATCCTCAGGGTTGGAAAAACGTGTTGCGCGTAAACCTGACTGCGCGTACCTGCGCGTCGCGGCGCTATTTCGATGGCGCCATGTAAGGCGGCATGGCGAGCGAGCCGTTCGCGCCACCGTACTGGAAGCTCGGCGTCTGCGTCATGTTCGACGTGGCGCGGGCAGTGTAGTCGTCTTCCGCGCTGGCGGCTTGCCTCGCCGAAGATTGCGGTTTGGCCGCGGTCGGCGAGATGACTTTCTGGATGTCCGCGAGGCGCTGCGTAGTCGTGGGGCTCACCTTGCCCAGGCTCTGCGCGCGGCGATAGGCTTCGTTGGCCATGCGCAGATACAGGTCGCCGAGATTTTCGTACGCGAGGCCGTAGCCCGGATTGACCTTGGTTGCCGTTTCGAGCGCGGCGCGCGCTTCGGCATAACGGCCTTGCTTCGCATAGAGCGCGGCGAGGTTGTTATACGGCTCGGGCAACTCGGGGTAGGTCTGCGTGAGTTCGGTGAACGCGGTGATCGCTTCGTCGTCGCGGCCCAGGTGGGCGAGCACCGTGCCGCGCTTGAATTTCGCTTGAGCGTCGCGCGGATTCGAGGCGATGCGCGCGTCGAGCTGCGTCAATGAGGCCGCCCAGTTTTTCTGCGCGATCGACGCGTCGATTTCCGGCGTGTTGTCGCGCACGGCCGGGCCTTGCGGCAGCGTGGCGGTTTTCTGCGCAAACGCTGCCGCAGCAGGTACGGCTGCGAGCGCGACCGCGACGGCCGCGCGCAACGTGAGGGCGCGCGTGGCGTTGAGAGCGACGCCGCGGATCACGCCGTGCGTCATGCCACGCACGACACCGCCGAAGGCCGTCGCGGCGAGGGTCGCAGCGCTGCGCGCGCGGCCGCTTGAAGGTTTCATAGGCTCAGGTCTGGATGTTATACTCCGACCCATTCTAACAAAAGGTCTGCGCGTTCCGTCGAACCGCAAACTGTCTTTTCGCCACTCGTGGTCGTCTCCGCCTTGATCGCAGCCTGACCGCCGCACCCGTTGCACCGGTTTTGCTGTACGCGACGCTCCCGCCGTCTGTTCGCTGGGCGCGGCGCGCTTGAAACACATTGCGGATTTCTTTCGGCCCACGCACCGTTCTCTATGGAATCACTGCGCATCTACAACACGCTCGCGCGTGACAAGCAAACCTTCGTGCCGCTGCAAGACGGTGTCGTGCGGATGTACGTCTGCGGGATGACCGTGTACGACTATTGTCACGTCGGTCATGCGCGGGTGATGGTCGTGTTCGACATCGTGCAGCGCTGGTTGCGCACGCTCGGCTACGACGTGACCTACGTGCGCAACATCACGGATATCGACGACAAGATCATCCGGCGCGCAGTGGAGAACGGCGAAACGATCAAATCGCTGACCGACCGCTTCATCAAGGCACTGCATGAAGACGCGGACGCGCTCGGCATCCAGCGCCCCGACGTCGAGCCGCGCGCGACCGATTTCATTCCGCAGATGCTCGGCATGATCGAGCGCCTCGAAGCGAACGGCTACGCCTACCAGGCGAGCGACGGCGACGTGAATTACGCGGTACGCAAGTTTGCGAACTACGGCAAGCTTTCGGGCAAGTCGCTCGAAGATCTGCGCGCGGGCGAACGCGTCGCGGCGAACGACGCGAAGCAGGACCCACTCGACTTCGTGCTGTGGAAGCAGGCCAAACCGGAAGAGCCCGCCGACACCGGCTGGGATTCGAAGTACGGGCGTGGCCGTCCGGGCTGGCATATCGAATGCTCGGCCATGGGCTGCACGTTGCTCGGCGACCATTTCGACATTCACGGCGGCGGGCAGGACCTGCAGTTTCCGCACCACGAAAACGAGATTGCGCAAAGTGAAGCCGCTACCGGTCAAACCTTCGTCAATTTCTGGATGCACAACGGCTACGTGCAGATCGACAATGAGAAGATGTCGAAGTCGTTGAACAACTTCTTTACGATTCGCGAAGTATTGGCGCAGTACGATGCCGAGGTCGTGCGGTTTTTCATCGCGCGCGCGCATTACCGCTCGCCGCTGAATTACAGCGACGTGCATATCGACGACGCGCGCAACGCCCTCACGCGTTTGTACACCGCGCTGAAAGACGTCACGCCTGATGGCGCGGAACTCGACTGGAACGAAGCGTATGCGCAGCGTTTCCAGGCAGCAATGAACGACGACTTCAACACGCCGGTTGCCGTATCGGTGTTGTTCGAGTTGGCAACTGAAGTGAACCGCACGCGCGATCCTGCGCTGGCCCGTCAATTGCGCTCGCTTGGCGCTGTGATCGGACTGCTCGGCCGCGAGCCGCGCGCCTTCCTGCAGCAGGCAGCGGGGGCAGCCGCCGCTGGCGCGCTCGAGGCCGACGCGATCGAAGCGAAGATTGCCGCGCGCACGGCCGCCAAGCAGGCGAAGGACTTTGCGGCAGCAGACCGGATCCGGTCCGAATTGCTCGAGGCCGGCGTTGCACTTGAAGACAAACCCGGTGGGTTGACTGAGTGGCGGCGCGTGTGAGCGCACCTCGACCGTCCCTTTGATCGACTCGCCAGGCAGGAGGCAGGATGGCAACGGCCACGAAGACGCCGGCTAAACGAGCCGCGTCTCAAACAAACGCGGCAGCCGCGGGAAAGTCGACACGCACGTCGGCTCGCGCGAGCAGCAGCGTGGTAAAGAAAGCATCGTCGAAAGCCGCCGGGGTGGTGGCCAAGACCGCAGCGGGCGCAGCGAAAAAGACCGCGGTCAAACGCGCGCTCAACGGTGCGTCGGCGCATGCGCCTGTTGTGAAGCGCGCGAAGGCGACGCGTACGAAGGGTAATGGCGCCTTGCCGGCTGAACTGGCCGGCGACGTGCAGGAGCTCGCGCGCGTGACGGCCGAGGGCCACGAAGGCGAAGTCGTGCGCAAGACGCGCGCGTCCACCGCCGCGGGCGGCGAAGCGTCGAGCGCGAACGAAGCCGCGGCGCCGGTGCAGATCGGCGGGCTCACGCCTGAAGTCACGCGGCCCGCGTATTGGGACAAGGCGTGTGCCGACCTCGTCAAGCGCGATCGCATTCTGAAGAAACTGATTCCGAAGTTCGGTCCGGTGCATCTGCTGAGCCGCGGGGATCCGTTCGTCACGCTCGCGCGCTCGGTGGTCGGGCAGCAGATTTCGGTGGCGTCCGCGCAAGCGGTCTGGGCGAAAGTCGAGGCCGCCTGTCCGAAGCTCGTGCCGCAGCAGTTCATCAAGCTCGGTCTGGAAAAACTGACCGCGTGCGGGCTGTCCAAACGCAAGGCCGAATACGTGCTCGATCTCGCGCAGCATTTCGTTTCGGGTGCGCTGCACGTCGGTAAATGGACGTCGATGGAAGATGAGGCGGTGATCGCCGAGCTCACGCAGATTCGCGGCATCGGCCGCTGGACCGCGGAGATGTTCCTGATCTTCAATCTGTCGCGTCCGGACGTCTTGCCGCTCGACGACCTGGGCCTGATCCGCGCGATCAGCGTCAATTATTTCAGCGGCGAACCTGTCACGCGAAGCGAAGCGCGCGAGGTCGCCGCCAACTGGGAGCCGTGGCGTACCGTCGCCACCTGGTATATGTGGCGTAGTCTTGACCCATTGCCGGTCGACTACTGAAGAACAAGAAACGGGATCAGATCAAAAACTATCGATTGTTAAAGATTGATAGTTGCGAGATGGTTTTGACATCGGCGAGCGCGGTTAGAATACGCGCTGCCGGTAAGTCCAAGGATTACAACCAATGAAGACCACCTTTCTGGATTTCGAACAGCCGATCGCTGAACTCGAAGCGAAGATCGAAGAATTGCGCTTCGTGCAGGACGATTCGGCCGTCGACATTTCGGAAGAGATCGAGCGGCTGTCCAAGAAGAGTCAACAGCTCACCAAAGATCTGTACGCGAACCTCACGCCGTGGCAGGTTTCGCAAATCGCCCGTCATCCGCAACGCCCGTACACGTTCGACTACGTGAACGAGCTGTTCACGGATTTCCACGAACTGCACGGCGACCGTAACTATGCGGACGACCTGTCGATTGTCGGCGGCCTCGCGCGTTTCAATGGCCAGGCCTGTATGGTGATCGGCCATCAGAAGGGTCGCGACACGAAGGAGCGCGCGCTGCGCAACTTCGGCATGCCGCGTCCGGAAGGCTATCGTAAGGCCGAACGTCTGATGCGTCTCGCCGAAAAATTCGGCTTGCCGATTTTCACGTTCATCGACACGCCGGGCGCCTATCCGGGCATCGGCGCGGAAGAGCGTGGTCAATCGGAAGCGATCGGCCGCAATCTGTACGTCATGGCGGAACTGAAAACGCCGCTGATCGCGACGATTATCGGTGAAGGCGGATCGGGCGGCGCGCTGGCGATTGCTGTGGGCGACAGCGTGCTGATGCTGCAATTCTCGACCTATTCGGTGATTTCGCCGGAAGGCTGCGCATCCATTCTGTGGAAGAGCGCCGCGAAAGCGCCGGAAGCCGCGGAAGCGCTCGGGTTGACCGCGCATCGGCTGAAGGCGCTCGGCCTGATCGACAAGATCGTGAATGAGCCGCTCGGCGGCGCGCATCGCGATCCGAAGGGCATGGCCGCCATGCTGCGCCGTGCGCTTGCAGATTCGCTGCGCCAGTTCCAGGGCATGAGCATCAACGACCTGCGTCAACGCCGTTTTGAACGGCTGATGTCGTACGGCAAGTTCAAGGAAACGACGCCGGGTGCCTAAGCCCGCGCGCGTTCTCTTTCGTCCTTCAGCGCTTCACGCGCTAGCGACGTGACTTCCACCGCCGAAACGCCCGCCGACCGCCTCGTTATCGAGGGGGGGGGGGGTTTGGGGTGCCCCCGCGCCCCAGACCCGCGGATATCGGTGTGTTTTTAAAA